>NZ_JBFAOU010000078.1:0-35141 GCF_040675365.1 Catellatospora sp. NPDC049609
CTCCACGACTACTTCTGACGAAAAGGAAGGGCACCTTCTTATCGCTTCGCGTATAAGAAGGTGCCCTTCCCAACCGCCGGAGGCGGCCGTCAGGCGGCGGCGGGGCGGTGGCGGCCGATCGACAGGAGCAGGCCGAGGACGGTCAGGGCGGCCCCGGCGGCGGCGGCGTACACCGGCAGGTCGGCGGGGATGCCGAGGTGGACGGTGATGCCGAGGATGCGGGACAGGCCCCACGGCAGCAGCGCCAGCTGGTCGTTCCACACCGTCAGCGCCCGCTCCAGGCCGATGAGCGCGACCAGGCCCGCCAGCAGCCCGAGGGGCACGCCCGCGGCGGTCAGCGTCAGCCCGACCGCGCGGCGGCGCAGCAGGCCGTACCGGTCGCGCAGGACCATGGCGGTGGCCACGAACAGCCAGCAGAACCCTGCGAACGCGACCGTGACGTAGACCGCCCGCAGGGTCGGTGCCGTCCAGAACGCGAACCAGTACTTGCCCGGCCCGCGCCCGGCCAGCGCCGCCAGCAGCAGCACGCTGCGCAGCAGCGCCACGCCGCCGACCACGGCCCACAGGTGGAACGGGTCGCGCCGGCCCACGATGAGGCGTACCACCAGGGCGAACAGCGCCCACCCGCCGAGCGTCACCAGCAGGTGCGCGGGCGCGGCGAACCACGTGAACACGGCCCGGCTCGCCACCAGCACGACGGCCGGGACCAGCCACACCAGCACCCGGTCCAGCTTCGACTCCGGCGCGGGCAGCGCCGCCACCCGCCACGGCCGGACCGCGCCGAGCAGCAGCGCCCGCGCGGCGGCGCTGCCGAAGCCGCGGCCGCGCAGCCCGAGCAGCACCACGACCAGGATCAGGGCCAGCAGTGCCCGCGCCGCCCAGGCCATCGCCGGGTCGCGGTCGGCGCGCTGCGCCCCAAGGTCGGCGGCGGTGAAGTTGAACGCCGGCAGGTCCAGGTCGGTGCCGTAGCGCTGCCGGTGCACGTCGCGCGCGCCCTGGTAGGCGGTCTCGGCCAGGCGCCAGCCGTCGTGGGCCGTGCGGGAGCCGGTGTCCAGCCACTGCGCGTGCCGCAACACCATGGTCCGGTACGCACCCAGCGTCTCGAACAGGTTCACCTGGTAGTCGAGGGTGCTGGTGAACCGCTCGCGCAGCGCGGCGTCGCGCCAGGTCGCCGGGTCGGTGGCGGCGACCAGGTCACGCATGCGGCGGGCCAGCGCGACGGCCTCGGCGCCCTCCTTGACGGCGTCGTCGATCCGGCCGCCGGTCACCGCGTAGATGCTGTCGAGCGCGGCGGAGTCGCCGGTGGGGATGTCCCACTCGAAGATCCACATCATCGGCGGCGGCTCCAGGCCGAGCGCCTTCACGGTCTTGTCCGCGTACGGCCCGATGTAGAGCCCCCGCGTCACCGCCTGCCTTGACAGCGCCATGGCCTGCCCGATCGCGGCGACCGTGGCCGGGTCGGCGGAGAACGTGCGGTACCCCCAGTCCGCCGTGACCTGCGCCGGATCGGCGTCGGGATCCCAGGCCAGGCGCGCGACGGCGTACGTGTTGAGGTCGTACAGCTGCCAGAAGCCGGTGCGCAGGTAGAGCGACATCGGGCCGGCGCGCAGCGGGCCGCCGTCCTGCGTCCAGTTCCAGACGCCCTCGACCTTCGGGTTGGCGGCGAGGAACTCGCGCAGCGCCTGCCGGTGCAGCGGGCCGAGGTCGTTGGGCAGCGAGCCGAACGCCTCGAACTCGCGCCGGGCCTGGAACTCGACGATCCGCCGGTGCTCACCCTGGAGCAGGGTCGTGTTCAGCGGCAGGTGGCTGTAGAAGTCGCCGAGGGTGTACTTGGTCGACACGATCAGGTGCGGGTCGTCGAACCCGCCCAGCACCTGCGCGTACGACTCCGGGTTGGTGTGCAGGTCGCCGACCGCGCCGACGCCGACCGTCCAGGTGCGGAAGACGACCTCCCGGTTCGCCTTGCCGGCGGTGTCCAGCAGCGCCCGCAGCATCGCGCGCACCGACGCGTCCGTGGTGACCGCGAGCTTCGACGAGTAGTCCCAGCCGTCCTCGGCGTACACCTCGCCGCCCTCGCCGATGCGGACCATCAGCCCGTCCACGAACGGCATGCTCTCGAACAGCTCGGCCAGCCCGGCCTGGTAGACCGCCCACAGCCGCGGGTCGGCCACGTCGAGCCCGCCGACGGTCCGGTGCAGGTACGCCTCCAGCGGCGGCGACACCGCGAGCATGTCGGTGAGCAGGAAGACCTTGACACCCATCTCCTCGGCGTACGCGAAGACCGGCCCGAACGCGGCGACCATCGCCTTCGCGCGGTCGACGTGGGTGTCGCCGGGCGGGTAGACGGCGCGCCCGTCGCCGACCTTGGCGAAGGTCACGTACTCCAGGAAGCCGGGCACCACGACGCCGTTGTAGCCCTGCGCCACCGAGTGGTCGACGAACTGGCGGAACTGCGCGCCGATGCGCGCCACCGCCGCCGCGTCGACCCACGGCGCCTGCGGCAGCAGCGCCTCCTTCACCACGTCGGTGTTGAGGTTGTAGTCGTCGCCCGCGGCGAACGCGGCCGGGTCCGGCTCGCGCCCGACCGAGCCCGCGTCGGTCAGCCGCAGGCCGAGGCGGGGGCGGACCAGCCGGCCGGCGTCGGCGGCCGGCAGCACCTCGGCGCCGGAGCGGATCCGGTCGGCGAGCCGGTACAGCCCCGCCGCGGTGCCCGCGACGTCACCGCCCTCGACGGTCAGCTCCGTCCCCTTCACGTTGACCTGGTACGACTCCGGCGCTCCGGACAGCGTGGCGAGCACACCCGCGCGCAGGCTCCGCACCGCGGCCAGATCCGGTGCGACCTGGCCCGCCGGGGCCGCGCCCGCGACGGCACCTGACGCCGCGTTCGGCGATGCGCCCTGCGCGCCGACACCGGACGGGGTGCCCGGCGTGGTGGCGGGCGTCGCGGACGCGGGCGTCGGCGTGACGACCGGTCGGGGCAGGCCACGGGTGCCGAGCGCGTCCGCGACTGCGGCCGCCGCCTTGATCGTCCGCGGGTCGTCGGGCACGATGACGGACGCCAGCTGCGGCGCCGGTGCGGCCGCGCGCTGCGGCGCGGCGGCGGCGTCCTCGCGCGGCACCGCGGCCGGGGTGTGGCTGAGCCCGAGCGCGTCCCCGACGCCCCAGGCGACGCCCGCCCCGAGCAGCAACAGGACGATCGCGGCGGCGACGAGGGGGTACGGCCGCCGTACCGGGGGAACGTGAATCACGCTCGCATAGTAGTGGCGATCCGGCCCCGGCTCTGATCACGATTTCCCAACGGTGGCAGCACCAGCCACACGGCACGGCGACCGCGACACCGGCGAACCCGGCAGCGGCAGCAGGCGTCAGCAGCTCGCGAGTTGCCCGGCAGGTGGCTCCGGTGGGCCGCTGACCCGGTCCCGGCCGGTCCGCATCACCGGTCGTTTACGCGGCCGGCCCGAGCTGTCGGTACGCATCCGGTCCGCCTCTTGCGAGCGATTCCCCCAGGTCAGCGGCCTGCCAGGATAGCTCCGCCGACTGAGACGTCCCGGGTCACGGTGAAGATCGCTGTTCCGGGTCAGAAACTGCGGTGCGACTGCACATCCGGACCCGAGAAACCGATCTCCACCCCGCCACCGCACGGTGGGCCACCCACGCCGCACGGTGGGCCACCCACGCCGCGCGGTGGGCCACCCACGCCGGCGCCCGGCCGCGCCAGGTCGGACCGGGCACGGCCGGGTGCTTGGATCAGCGGCCCTGGGCGGCGAGCGCCGGTGCGGGCTCTGGCAGCGTCTCCACCGCCGGGGCCGGCGCCGCCCGCAGTTCGTCGATACGCACCAGCACCACCCCGCCGATGATCAGCGCGCCGCCGAGCAGCTGCACCGCCACCGGCAGCTCGCCCAGGAACAGCCAGGCGAACAGCACCGCGAACAGCACCTCGGTCAGCCCGACGAACGACGACATCCGGGCGCCCAGGATCCGGGCCGCCCCGATGCCGGACACGTACGAGACCACCGCGGCGACCAGCGACAGCCCGACGATCGGCACCAGCCAGCTCACCGTCTGCCCGGCGAAGACGACCTCACCGAACTCCGCCCGCAGCGGCAGCGCGCCGAACGCGCCCAGCGCCAGCAGCATCACCGCGCCGAGGGCCATGCCGCTGCTGGCCATGGCGACCGACGGCAGCTGCTCGTCGACGCGCGCCGACAGCACGAAGTACGCGGCCAGGCCCACCGCTGCGCCCAGGCCCCACAGCACGCCGACGGGGTCGATGCCGCCGGAGCCGGTCAGGTCGAGCACGAAGAACAGCCCGAGCATGGCCGCGGCGGAACCGGCCAGGGTGAGCCGCCGCGGGCGCTGCCCGTGCCGGGCCCACATCCAGAACACCACGAGGATGATGCCGAGGTACTCCAGGAGCAGGGCGACGCCGATGGGCAGATAGCGGACGGCGTTGAAGAAACCGACCTGCGCGCCCGCGACGGCGAGGAGCCCGAACAGGCCGATGCTGCTGAGGTTGCGGCGCAGCACGTGCCCTTTGCCGCGCAGCGCGAACACGGTGGGCACGGCGAGCACGAGGGCGGCGATGCCCACCCGTGCCGCGACGGCGGCCTCGGCCGACCAGCCCGCCTCGATCAGCGAGCGGGCGAAGGTGCCGGACGTGCCGAACGTCGCCGCCGACAGCAGGGCCAGGCCGAGGCCGACACCGGCCGAGCGTTGGGTCTGCATGGAACTCACCTCGGTTCGGAGCACGCGTCGCGGAGAACGCGTAATAAGCAAAACACCGCTATGCTGATGACAGTAGTCCGGTCGGGTGACAGGAGTCAAGATGCTTTTTGCCCATGACACGGAGGTGTCGCTGGTGGCCGCGGCGGCGCTGGTCAACACCACCGGCTCGGACGGGGAGAAGCTGCCGGACGTGGCCGCGCTCGACGAGTTCTTCCGGGCGTACGGGTGGACCGGCCGCCGCGAGCACACCGCCGCCGAGCTGCGCGCGGTGCACGACCTGCGGCCCCGGCTGCGCCGGGTCTGGGAGCTGGGCGAGGCGGGCGAGGACGGGGTCGTGGAGATCGTCAATGCGCTGCTGCGCGAGTCGAACGCGCTCCCCCAGCTGGTCAAACACGACGAGTGGAGCTACCACCTGCACGCCACCCCGTCCGACGCGCCGCTGGCCAGCCGGATGGCGGTGGAGGCGGCGATGGCGCTGGTCGACGTGGTCCGCTCCGGCGAGCTGAGCCGGCTGCGCATCTGCGAGCTGCCCGGCTGCGGCAACGTCGTGGTCGACCTGTCCAAGAACCGCTCGAAGCGCTTCTGCGACGCCGGCTGCGGCAACCGCGCCGCCGTCACCGCCTACCGCGCCCGCAAAGCCGCCTCCCGCCCCCACCCATGATCGTCCGACTTGCCAGGCAGATGGGCGAATGAGCGGTCAAGATACGCCCATGTGCCAGGCAAGTCGGACGATCAAGGCCCGGCGCGTCACAGGGCGAGGCTGGCAGCCGGGCCGGGCCGGCGGGCCGGGTCAGGTGAGGAGTTGGAGGATGGCGGTGAGGCCGATGGCGACGATGAGGCCGCGCAGGACCGCGGGTGGCAGGCGGCGGCCCCAGCGGCCACCGACGAGGCCGCCGACCACCGAGCCGGCGGCGATCAGCAGGGCCGGCTGCCAGGCCACCATGCCGAGCGCGATGAACAGCGCCGCCGCGACCCCGTTGGCCAGGCCCGCCAGCAGGTTCTTGATGCCGTTGACCCAGACCAGGTCGGTCGACAGCAGCACGCCGAGCAGCCCGAGCAGCAGCACGCCCTGGGCCGCGCCGAAGTAGCCGCCGTACACGCCAGCGCCGAAGATGCCGAGCAGCAGCAGCGGGCCGGGGTGCGCCTCGCGGCCTCGTTCGCGGGCGGCCAGCGAGCGGGCCAGCCACGGCTGCGCGACGACCAGCACCAGCGCGAGGGCGATCAGCACCGGCACGATGGCCTTGAACGCGCCGGGTGGCAGCCACAGCAGCAGCACCGCGCCGACGGCCGCGCCGAGCACCGACGCCGTGCCCAGCCGCAGCAGCAGCGGGCCGTGCCCGGCGAGGTCCCTGCGGTAGGCGTACGCCCCGGACAGCGAGCCGGGCACCAGGCCGACGGTGTTGGAGACGTTGGCGACCACCGGCGGGTAGCCCAGGGCGAGCAGCACCGGGAAGGTGACCAGGGTGCCCGAGCCGACCACCGCGTTGATCCCGCCCGCGAACGCGCCGGCGGCCAGCACGGCCAGTGACTCGGCGAGGCTGAGGGTCCCGTCCATGCGCCACGCCTTCCCCGGGGCCGGTCGGCGCCGTCCGGTCGCCGCCACCCGGTTCGTCAGTACCAGATGATCTGCAGCCTAGGTTCGCGACCGGCGGGAACCGACGCCCTGCGGCGAAGATCACGCACTATTTGAAGCCGAACATCTGGGTCCAGTAGTAGCGGTAGCTGCCGCCGGTGGCCCGGCCGACGCCCATCGCCTTGGACGAGCAGTTGAGGATGTTCGCCTTGTGGCCCTTGGAGTTCATCCACTGCTGGAAGGTGGCCTTCGCGCTCGCGTTGCCCGCGGCGATGTTCTCCGCCGACGGCTGGTCGTAGCCCGCCTTGCGGGCCCGGTCCCACGGGGTGACCCCTTCGGGGGTCTCGTGCGAGAAGTAGTTCCGCTTGGCCATGTCGGCGCTGTGCAGCCGGGACGCCTGGTCCAGCTTCGGCTCGGCGCGCAGGGGCTTGCAGCCGGCGCTCTTGCGGGCCTGGTTGACCAGCGCCAGCATCTGCCCCTCCAGCGTGGTGGGCGCCGCCTTGGTGGGGCTGGGCCGCGCCGAGGCGGGGGCGGAGGGGGCCGGGGAGGCGGGTGCGCTCGGCGACGGCAGCGGCGCCGGCGCCGCCGTCGCGGACGGGACGGCGGACGCGCTGGCCCCGGCCTCGGCGGGTGCGGCCACGGCCGCCGCGATGCCGGACGGGTCCAGGTCGGGGCCGCCCTCGGGCAGCGCGCCCACCGCGTACACCCCGGCCACGGCGACCGCCGTCGCGGCCAAGGCGAACGCGAGCTTGGCGGGCAGCGACAGCGACCAGCCGCCGGCCGAGGCGCGGACCGGCGCCGCGCCCGGGACCGGCCCGTCGGCCACCGCGAACAGCGCACCGAGCAGGGCGTACGCGCTGTTGTGCGCGCTGAGGCGGCGGCACTGGGCGCAGTCGCGCACGTGCCGCTCGACGCGGGAGCGCTCGCGGGAGGTCAGCCGGCGGCGGCCGTGCACGATCGCGTCGAGCCCGGCGCAGCGGCCGTGGCGGCGCGCGATGAGCACGGTGCGCACCGCGCTGCCCAGCGCCGCCCGGGAGCGGTGCACCAGCACCGCGGCGTGCGCGGTGCCGACTCCGAGCACCTCGCCGATCTCCCGGCTGGACAGCTCCCAGCGCACGTTGAGCTCCAGCACCGCGCGCTGGCGCGGCTGCAGGCCGTGCGCGGCGGCCCACACCAGCTCGGCGGCCTCGCGCTGCTCGGCGGCGCGCTCGGGATGCCGGGCGGGGGCGTCGTCGGGCAGCAGCGTCGCGTCGGGCAGCGGGGCGGGCACGGTCTGCGCCACGGCGCTCATCGCCCGCCGGTACGCGATGGAGAACAGCCAGGTGCGCAGCGCGTGCGGGTCGCGCAGCTTGGCCAGGTCCCGCCAGGCGATCAGGAACGTCTCCTGCACCAGGTCCTCGGCGAGGTGGTGGTCGCCGACCTGGCGGTAGACGAAGCCGAGCAGGCCGGGGCGGTACATGCGGTAGAGCCGGTCGAAGGCCTCGCGGTCTCCTGCCGCGGCTGCCCTGGCCAGGGATGTGTCCGACCGCATTACTGCCTCCCGAGGTAGCGGTTGTCGCTAGTAGGTCCGCTACCGGTCCGCGTCATTACACCCAACGCGAGAAATTCTGTCCACGCGAGGCGGGACGCCCGAGAGCGCCCGCCGTACGTGCGACCGAGGCTCAGTACACCGACAGGTGCACGTGGTCGGTGTGGTCGCTGGAGGGCGAGTCGCCGCACGACGAGCCGGTCGGGGAGTATCTGCGCCAGCCCGAGCTGGGCAGCCACACCTGGCAGAACCAGATCACGTACATGACGCCCAGCCTGCTCGCGTTCTTCACGAAGAACGACGCGAGCCGGTTGCCGTAGGTGCGGGCGTCGCCGGAGGCGGTGCCGCCGAAGCCGCCGCCGGACGCGACGGCGAAGTCGCAGGCGCGGCCCTTGGGGTGCTCGTACATGTCGCCCGGCCGCCAGCACGCGGTGAAGCGCTTGAAGTTCGCCTTGCGCGCCTGCTCGTAGGCGTGCAGCAGGCGGGGCGTGATGCACGCGGGGGCCGGCTTGGTCGGGTCGTTGATACTGCAGATCTCCTTCGGCCAGGTGCCGTCGGAGTTGCGCGGCGCCGGGATCGCCAGGGGCGAGCCGGGCTCGACCCAGCCCCTGGTCGCCTCGCCGCCGACCGCGGAGAGCGCCTTCTCGGCGGCCTTGCGCAGCTTGGCCATCTCCCTGGTCTGCTTGGCCTGCTCGGCCACGGCCGCGTCGACGGCCGCCTTCGCCGCGGTGATCTCGTCGCGCGCCGAGACCAGGTCGCTGATGCGCGCCTCGTCGAGGGCGGTCATCCGCTCCAGCGCGGCCGAGCGGCCGAGGAAGTCGTCGGGCGAGGTGGCGTTGAGCATCACGCCGAGCACGCCGAGCCGGCCGCTCTTGTACGCCTCGGCGGCGTACTTGGCCACGTTCGACCTGCTGCGCGCGTAGCGGTTCTCCGCGGCGGCCAGCCGCTGGTTGAGCGCGACCTGCTCCTTCTTCGCCTTGGCGTAGGCCGCCTCGGCCTCGAGGAACTGCCCGGCGACGCTCTCCAGGTTCTGGCGCAGCTGGGCGATCTTCGCGTTGGGGATCTCGTTCGGCTCGGCGTACGCGCCCACCGGGAAACCGGTGACCAGCACGATGACGGCGAGCAGAGCGGCCAGCGCGGACGCGGGACGGGAACGCGGGCGGCGCACCGGGGCAGGCACGTACAGGGTCCTTCCGTCGCCCGCCGCGCGGTCAGCCGGGGTGCGCGGCGGCGGCCGCCGGGGGTGGAGGGGCTGGGGCGACCGGAAGGCAGACTACCGCGCCGCCGCCGACTCCGGAAAGCCTCCGAAGTCGCCGACGGTGACGACCGGCCGGGACTTGTACCCGATCAGCCGGGTTCCACCAGCTCACGCCGCCGACAGGTTGTCGACTGATCACACAGCGTGACCTTCCGCTCCGACAATGGCACACCGCCACCGACATGGGCGAAGCTCCGGGCACCGACAACGGCGAAGCTCCGGGCACGCCGGTGGATCGGCGTGCCCGGAGCTTCGCTCAGGTGAGAGGCGTCAGTCGCGGGCGCGGGCGGCGGCGACGAAGGCGATCACCCCGGCCGCGATCAGCGGCAGGCCGATCGAGGCCAGGGCGAGCACGCCCAGCAGGCACAGCAGCACGCCCGCCACGACCAGCGCGGCGACCCGCCGCCGGGTCGAGCGCCAGGCCCGCAGCGCCAGCAGGGCCGCCAGCAGCAGCCCGCCGGCGAACCAGGCCACCGGCGCGTCGCCCTGCCCCACGATGAGCGCGACGTACACGCCCAGCGTCAGCAGGCTGAGCAGCACCACCACCAGCGCCAGCCGCCCGGCCACGCGCTGCCCGTCGGCGGGCGCCCGCCCCGCGGTCACCCGGACCCCGTCTGCGCGGTCAGCGGCCGCGCTTGGCCCGGACCTCGGCCAGCCGCTCCTCGAGGATCTCCTCGAGCTCCTCGATCGAGCGGCGCTCCAGCAGCATGTCCCAGTGCGTACGCGGCGGCTTGACCTTCTTCTGCTCCGGCTCGGAGCCGTCGACCAGCCGCGCCACGCTGCCGTCGAACTTGCACTCCCACGTAGACGGCACCTCGGCGTCCATCGCGAACGGCACCTCGAACCGGTGACCGTTGCCGCAGGAGAACTCCCGCGTCTGCCGCGGCGCGAATTCGGTGTTGCGGTCCGACTCGTAGCTGACAGCACCCAGTCGGCTGCCCCGCAGCACGCGCTCGCCCATACCCGCTCCTCACGGTTCGACTCTTGTTCCCGTGACGCAACGACACGGGGGCCGGTGATGTTCCTGTCGGAGACACCACAGACCGCGGCCGCTCACGCGGCCCGGGACACAGTATGACCCTTTCGCATCCCGCGCGACCACGGCAACGCAGGGTGACCGTCTTCATGCCGCGTGGCGCGCGGTCACGCCCCCGCCGCGTCCAGCCGGGCGGCCTGCTCGTCGGTGAGCACCACGTCCAGCGCCGCGTACGCCGACTCGTACTGCTCCATGGTGCGCGGGCCGATCAGCGGGACCAGCGCGGGCCGGGCGCGCAGCAGCCAGGCCAGCACGACCTGGTTCGGGGTGGCGCCGACCTCGGCCGCGACCTCGGCGAGCACCGCGAGCCGGGCGTCGGCGTCGGGGCCGCGGTAGGCATCCATCGCCCAGTGCCCGTCGCGCTTGGCCGCCGAGTCGTAGACACCCTTGAGGATCGGCGAGTACGCCACCAGCGTCAGGTCGTCGTGCTCGCGCAGGTAGTCGAGCTGCTCGCCGTCCACGATGGAGGGGTTGTCCAGCCCCGTGCGCGGGCGCAGGTAGGTGTGCTGCTGCTGCAGCGCCACCGGCGCGGGCCAGCCGTGGCGCTCGCACAGCTGCCGGATGCGCTCCAGCCGCCAGGTGCGCACGTTCGACCAGCCGACGTACCGGGTCTTGCCCGCCGCGACCAGTCCGGCCAGCGCTTCGAGCGTCTCCTCCAGCGGGGTGCGCCGGTCGTCGACGTGCACGTAGTACAGGTCGACGCGGTCGGTGCGCAGCCGCCGCAGGCTGTCGTCGAGCGCCTTGACCAGCGTCGTCGCGCCGGCTCCCTCGAAACGGGTGCGGGCCAGGTCCCAGTCCGGCTCACCGCCGGACCACAGCCCGTCCTGCTCCCACACCATGGCGCTGCCCTTGGTCGCGAGGAACACGTCGTCGCGGCGTCCGGTCCGGGTGAACCAGCGCCCGAGCAGCTCCTCGCTCTCACCGCCGAGGCTGCCCTCGCGCGACCACCACGCGTAGCAGTTGGCGGTGTCGAGGAAGTTCCCGCCCGCCTCGCGGTAGCGGTCGAGCATCGCGTACGACGTCGCCTCGTCGGTCGTCGTACCCATGATCATGCAGCCGAGCGAGAGCTGGCTGACCTGCTCGCCGGTGTGCCCGAGTGCCACTGTCTTCATGTCGGCTCCCCTGTCCCCGGCGGGCCGGCGCGAATCGCCGGCCCGCCGATTGCCTGATACCGCCAACGCTAGAAGCTGGAGCGCGCTCCAGGTCAACTCCGCGCACCGGGGTTCGTGCGCGGCAGGTCAGGGCCGCAGGTCCCCGTGCGGTCCGGGGCCGCCGGTCATCGACAGGTAGCGGTAGCCGAGCCGGGCCAGGCGGCCCGGGTCGAGGGCGTGGCGGCCGTCGAGCAGCACCGGGTTGTTCATGAGCCCGACGAACTTGCTCCAGTCCAGCTCCAGGTAGTGCGACCACTCGGTGCACAGCACGACCGCGTCGCTGTTGTCGAACACCTCGTCGAGCGTGTCGCACAGGTGCTCGGCCAGGTCCGGGTGCTCGCGGCGGAACCGCCCGGCCGCGACCGGGTCGTGCAGCCGGATCCGGGCGCCGCGGGCCAGCAGCAGCCGGGCCACGTCCACGGCGGGCGAGTCGCGCAGGTCGTCGGTGTTGGGCTTGAACGCGAGCCCGAGCAGCCCGACGCGGCGGCCCTTGAGGATGCGCAGCTCCTCCATCAGCCGGTCCACCACCAGGGTGCGCTGGCGCTGGTTGACCTCGCGGGCGGCGCGCACGATCGGCATGTCGTGGTGGTACTCCGCGGCCGTGGCGATCAGCGCGGCGGTGTCCTTGGCGAAGCAGGACCCGCCCCAGCCGAGCCCGGCCTGCAGGAACCGGGAGCCGATCCGGCTGTCCAGGCCGGTGCCCCGGGCGACCTGGATGATGTCGGCGCCGACCTTGCCCGCGAGCCGCCCGATCTCGTTGATGTAACTGATCTTCAGCGCGAGGAACGCGTTCGCGGCGTACTTGATCAGCTCGGCGGAGGCGAGGTCGGTGGAGACCAGCGGCACCGCGTCGGTCTGGTCGGGCCGCGGCAGGAACGTCGGCGGGGTGAACGACTGGTTGAGCACCGTGCGGTAGAGCCGGGCCAGCACCTCCAGGCTGCGCGGGTTGTCCGAGCCGATGACGATGCGGTCGGGGTAGAGGGTGTCGTGCAGTGCCGACCCCTCGCGCAGGAACTCGGGGTTGGAGGCGACGGCGAACTCGCCGTCGGCACGGCGCGCGTGGTGCTGCTCGTACGAGTCGCGCAGGATCGCGTCGACCCAGTTCCCGCTGCCGATGGGGACCGTGGACTTGTTCACCACGACGGTGAACCCGCCGCCGATGGTCCGGCCGATGGTCTCGGCCGCCGCGCGCAGGTGGCGCAGGTCCGGGCTGCCGTTGGGCAGCGACGGCGTCTGCACGGCCACGAAGACGACGTCGGCGGCGGGGACCGCCTGCTCGTAACTGGTGGTGAAGGTCAGGTTGTGCGCCGCCTCGGCCATGAGCTCGTCGAGGTGCGGCTCGTAGATGGGCGGGCGACCGCCCCGCAGCTGCTCGATCTTCGACTCGTCCAGGTCGATGCAGGTCACCTGATGGCCCAGGTAGGCGAGGCTCACCCCGGTGGTGAGACCCACGTATCCCGTGCCGACCACGCAGACTCTCATGCTCGTTCCTCTCAGGAGACGGCGAGACCCCGACAACGTAACAGCATTCGGACATCTCGACTGTCCCCAACGAGCGGCGGTGACGCACCGGCACGCGACGGGGCCCCGCCGGTGCGGCGGGGCCCCGTTCGGGCAGGTCGGATCAGCTGGTCGGGAAGTTGTCGGCGGTGCGGATCCGGTTGCGCATGAAGTTGCCGGACTCGGTGAGGTTCGCGGTGCCCGCGTAGCTGCCGCCGTTGCAGGTGCCCGGCCGGAACGCGGCGCTGCCCTCGTTCGCGTCGGAGTACGTCCAGTTCGCGTAGCTGATCTTCAGGCGGTCCATCAGGTCCACCCAGGCCGTGCTGCTGGCCGTGTCCACCGCGCCGCCGCCGGTGTAGGTGACGGTGCCGAACTCGGTGACGAACATCGGCAGCGACGCCGCCGCCCGCTCCAGCTCGGAACGGTAGTTGCCCTGGTGCGACGCGGCGTAGAAGTGGAACGCGTACATCACGTTGCTCGCGTTCACCTTGTTGTTGATCACCTCGGTGGCGTTGCCGCCCTCCGAGACGCCCAGCGAGGACCAGGCGCGGGTGCCGACGATGACCACCGCGTCCGGGTCGTTGGCGCGGATCACCGGGATGACCTGCTCGGCGTAGTTCTTGATGGTGGACCAGCTGACGCCGTTGGGCTCGTTGGTGATCTCGTAGATCACGTTGTTCTTGGCCGCGTGGCGGGCCGACACCGCGGCGAAGAACGTCTTGGCGCGCTCCAGGTTGTACATCGGGTCGCCGGGCGTGAGCGTGTGGAAGTCGATCAGCGCGTACAGGCCGCGCTCGGTCGCCTCCTCGACGAGGTTGTTCACCTGGTTGGTGAACCCGGCCGGGTTCGTCTCGTAGCCCTGCTCCTGCACGTACATCGAGATGCGGAGCAGGTCGGCCAGCCAGTCGGAGGCCAGCGCGTTGAGCGACGCGTCGTTGTAGCAGTTCGCGAACCACTGGATGCCGTGCGTGCTCATGCCGCGCAGCTGGATCGGCCGGTTGTACTGGTTGCACAGGTTGACCCCGCACACCCGCAGCTGCCCGTTGATCGCCACCGGGGTCTGGCCGGTCGGCTGCGACGGGCTGGGCGACGGCGAGTTCGACGGCCGCGGCGAAGCCGACGGGCTGGGCGACCTCGACGGCCCGCCCGACGGGGTCACGGTGGGCCCGACGCCGCCGGTGCAGGCGACGCCGTTGAGGGTGAACGCGGTCGGGTTCGGGTTGGCGGTGGTCCAGCTGCCGTTGAAGCCGATGCTCGCGGACGCGCCGGTGGCCAGGGCGCCGTTGTAGCTCATGCTGGTGGCCGTGACGGCGGCGCCGCTCTGCGCGTACGTCGCCGACCAGCCCTGGGTGACCTTCTGGCCGGAGTCCGGGAAGGTGAAGCCCAGCGTCCAGCCGTTGATCGCGTCGCCGAGGTTCTTGATGGTGATGTTGGCGGTGAAGCCGCCCTGCCACTGGTTGGTGGTGTAGGTGACCGAGCAGCCGGCGGCGGCCAGGGCGTTCACCGCGGGCAGGGCCGCGGCCAGGCCGAGCGCCAGCGTGCCGGCCGCGGCCGCCGCGATGACGCCGCGCCGGGACGCGCGCGACAGGAGTCTCATGACGAGCCTTTCGTCAAGGGGATCGGGAGGGGAGGCCCCGGCCCGCCCGCCGGGCAACGGGTAGGTCAGGAATCCCCTGGCCAAACGGCCGGGAGCGCTCCCACAGAACGCGAGCTTAAGGCGCGTGAAACTCCTTCGCAACATCTGCATCCATCGAATGCAGATCGGACAGCGCGGCCCGTGAAACTTTCAGCGGTGACCCAGTGCCGGGGCCGGCTCGCGCGGCGCGTGCCCCCACCACCCACGGTCACCCCCCGGCGCGGCCCGGTCGCACATCAGCGACCAGCGACGATGCGTGCGGCACGGCGTCGTCCCGGCCCGCGGGCGGGTTGCCCGATCTCTCCTCCTAGCAGGGCAAACGTGAGCTACATTACGCAAACCAGGGCAAGGGGAGACAGCCCGTTGCGGCGCTCCGGCGTGATGGGACGGCGACATGAACGAGATTCCCGGAAGGTTCTCCCGCCGCACCGCGCTGCGCGCGCTGGCCGCGGGCTCACTGGCCGCGGCCGTCCCCGGCCTGGCCGGGTGCACCCGGACACCCGAGCAGGCACCGCCGAGCGTCGGCCCCACGCTCAACAACTACGGCACCACGCCGAACGACTTCGCCCTGCTCAACCTCAAGGCCGACGCGGTGCAGGCCTGGGAGGACGGCTACCGCACCGCGGCCACCAACGCCGACCCCCGGGTGTACGAGTGGTGGCACACCGAGCTGACCGGCGAGGACGGGATCGTGGTGGCCTTCACCATGAAGACCCGGCCCGGTGACGGGCTGTCCGCCGAATCCGATCCCCGGCCCGCGGTCAACCTGCTGATCACCACACCGTGGGGCAACGAGTTCAGCGTGTTCCGCACCTACAGCTGGAACGAGTTCTCCAGCGCGACGGACCGCTGCGACGTGCGGATCGGGCCGTTCCGGCTCACCGGCGACCTCAACGGCTACCAGATCCGCGGCAAGTCCGACGACATCACGCTGAACCTGGACCTGGTCAGCCTCGCACCGCCGTTCCGGCCGGGCACCGGCCATGTGTACCTCGGCGGCCCGGAAACCTACCAGGCGTGGTTCGCCCCGATGCCGTCCGGCAAGGCGCAGGGGCACATCGTGTTCTACAACGAGAAGCGGGACTTCGTCGGGACGGCGTACCACGACCACACCTGGGGCAACCTGCCGCTGCCGCAGTTCGTGGAGCGCTGGCGCACCGGCATGGGCGTGGCCGACCGGTACTCCGTGGTCGCCCGCGACATCCACCTGCGCGGCAAGTACGACTCGACCGACCTCACCGTGCTGCTCGTCGACGACATCGAGGCGAAGAAGCGGCTGGTCGCGGCGTACAACGGCGACACGCTCAACGCGACCGAGATGCAGTCCGGCGACGACGACGGCACGTTCCCCGAGGTGCAGTGGAACTACACCGGCGAGAACTCGGCCATCGTCACGCTGACCGCCGGCGAGCGGCTGGTGCCCGGCCGGCCGTACGTCAACGGCAGCGGCGCGGTGCTGCAGGCCTCGCGCGGCGGCGAGAGCAACCCGAGCAACCGCAAGCCGTCCTGGTACGAGCGCAGCGAGGCGGAGATCCGGCTCAGCCTCGGCACCATGGGCCCCGGCTACCGGGTCACCGGCAAGGGCACCCTCGACAACGCCCAGTTCGGGCTGCTCGCCAACCAGCCGGCCCCGAAGCCGTCGCCGTCCTGAGCCGGTGAACCGGCCGATGCGACCTACCCGACCGGCCGTCGTCCGGACCGTGCCGACCCGGCGTGAGATGCGGCGCGTTCGGTAGACAGTGTCTACGCAGGTTTGGTAGACACTGTCTATGCCAGATCCGGACGCCACCCTCCGCGACCGGCTCGTCGCGGTCGGCGTAGCGCTGGTGACCAGCGACGGCACCGCCTCGCTGTCGCTGCGCGAGATCGCCCGCCGGGCCGGGGTGTCGCACGGCGCCCCCCGCCGCTACTTCCCCACTCACCTGTCGCTGCTGTCGGCCATCGCCCGCGAGGGATACCTCGACCTCGGCCGCCGCCTGGCCGGCCTCGACGGCGCCGACCCGCGCGCCGCCCTGCTCGCCCTCGGCCGGCTCTACCTCGACTTCGCGCACGGCAACCGCGGCATGTTCGAGCTGATGTTCCGCCACGAGCTGCTGCGCGGAAACCAGATCGGCCTGCGCGAGGCCAGCCGCGAGCTGTTCGAGGTGCTGGTGGACCTCGTCGCCCGCGCGCGGGCCGGGATCGCCGCCCCGCCGCCGGTCGTCGTCGCCGGTGCGCTGTGGGCCAACCTGCACGGCATCGCCCAGCTGTGGCAGTGGGGCAGCCTGCAGATGACGGTGCACACCGACGACGTCGACCCCCTGCTGCGCGCCGCGCTCGACGCCCACCTGGGCCGAGCCTGACCACGGAGGACACGTGTCGATCCAGTACACCACCCGGATGCTGCTGACCCCGATCTCCCGGCTCGCCTTCCGGCCGGTGGTATCCGGGCGCGAGCACGTGCCGCTGGACGGGCCGGTGATCCTCGCCGCCAACCACCTGTCGTTCCTGGACAGCTTCATCATCCCGCTGATGACGCCGCGCCCGGTCTCGTTCCTGGCCAAGGCGGAGTACTTCACCGGCACCGGGCTCAAGGGGCGGCTCACCCGCTCCCTGTTCACCGGGCTGGAGGCGATCCCGGTGCAGCGCGGCGGGCACCGCGCCGCCCAGGAGTCCCTCGAACTCGCCCTCGGCGTGCTCCAGCGCGGCGGCGCGTTCGGCATCCACCCCGAGGGCAGCCGCTCCCGTGACGGCCGCCTCTACCGCGGGCGCACCGGCGTGGCCTGGCTCGCGCTCGCCTCCGGCGCACCCGTCGTCCCCGTCGCCGTCCTCGGCACCGACCGCATCCAGCCCGTCGGCGCGCGCCTGCCCCGCCCCGGCCGCATCACGGTCCGCTTCGGCGAGCCGCTGCGCTTCGAGCAGCCGCCCGGCATCAGCGTCGGCCGCGCCCGCCGGCAGGTCACCGACGAGATCATGGCCGCCATCCAGCGCCTCTCCGGCCAGCCCACCGCCGACGACTTCAACGAACTCTCCCTGACCCCCTGAAAGGAAGGGCACCTTCTTAACGCCATACGTTGTAGAAGGTGCCCTTTTTAACGGCGCGCCTCGGCAGGTGCCGGCCGTGCGGGGCCGGTAGGCGGTCGTCCGGGAGCCGCCGGGAAATCGGTTCGCACGCCGGCCGTCGAGCGCGATACTCGCCCGATGGTGGTGGTTCAGCGCATCAGGGTGGTGTGGCGCCGGCACGAGCGCGGCGCCGCGCACGCCGACCTGCGCCGGGGCGTTCCCCAGGTGCTGCGCCTGCCCGAGTCCCTGCCGGACGCGGCCGTCGTCGTGCACGACGTCGTCGCCGACTCACGCACCGGGTACCGCCTGACGGAGCGGATCCTCTCCCACCGCGAGGCGGCGGAGGCCGTGGCGCTGGAGCTGGCCCCGGCTGACGGCGGCGTCACGGTACGCGCCACCGCGAGCTGGGCCGCCTACCCGCGGCACGAACAGCCGCGCCGCCTGTTCACGGTGCCCGACGGTCAGGTGGGGCTCTACCGGGCCAACTTCCGATGGCAGGGATCCACCTGCGCGTGGCAGTGGTGGTACGAAGACTGGACGGTACGCGTCGCGAACGCGCCCGCCCAGCCCCACCTGTTCGTGGAACGCGTCCCGCGCCACGTCGCCGACCACCGTGTCCATCTCTACGGCGGCCGCCGAGCCGGCTGACGTTCGACGATGACCTCAGTTCGTGTCAGAACCTTGCGTACGACATGAGTTTCCGACACGGATCGACGAGCCCCGCGCCACGGACCCGGCCCCGGTCAGGGCTGCGGAACGTCGCACCAGGTCGCTTCCGAACACTTCCCGCCGGACTGCCGGTCGAGATACCTGCGGGCCGTGGCCTCCACGAAGGCCGCGGTGCGGAAGGGCTTGCCGTGGTCGTCGATGACCAGCGTCCCGCTGCGGTCGCCCGCCACCCAGCGCAGCCGCAGCCGCCAGCTGCAGTCGCACGCCCCGGGATCAGCCGTGATCTCGAAGATCTCCGGGTCCGTCTCGGAGACCGTGAACGGGAACGCGACGGCGGGGATCTCGTTGCCCGCGAGGTCCGCCCCGGGGTACGGCCGCAGCACCGGACTGGCCGTGTCGAGCACGGTGGCGAACAGGCGAGGCTGCTCCCCGGCGCCGCAGCCGTCCTCGACGTTGTACACGGCGGGCACGTCACGGGCCGGCCCGCGCTCCACGACCTCGATCGTCATACCCTGCAGCACGACCGCCTTGCCGGAGCCGCCGAGCACGGTGATCAGAACCCGGCCGTGGGAGGGGACCGCGCCCGTCTGGTGCATCCAGGCGATGACCTCGTCGTCGGTGGGTGAGTCACCCCACGGGCGGCTCGGATCGGTGTGCGGGCTGACCAGCTGCGCCGGGTCGGCGTCCACCAGGTAGGGCTGGCAGGTGACCCCCCGGTACAGCACGTCCACCGCGAACGGGGGTCCGTCGGACGCCGCCGACGGCGAGGCCGGTTGCTCGCCGTGGCCGGCCGGCCCGTCGTCGAGGTTCAGCCAGGTGAGCACCGCGCCACTGACGACGGTCACCACCACCGCCGAGGCGACGCCGCTGATCCAGTTGCGCAGCGTCGGGTTGCGCCGCCACCAGGAGCGCACGGCGCCTGCGGCCTGCTCGCCCTCGGTCTGCGGTGGCTGCGTCGGCTCGACCACGTCGATTCCTTCTGTCCGGTGTGGATGCGGTCCCCCGGCCGACGACGCTATCGAACGGGCGGGCATTGGCGGAGCAGCGCGACGGCCACAGTTGCCGGTCTGATCGACGACACCGCCCGGCCGGTCCGCCCGCCGCGCCGGCCGCCGCGGCGGCGGCGGCGCAGTGTTGCCGAGCGCGCTCCGTGCCACGCTGGTGGCCGGGAACGTTAAGAAGGGCACCTTCTACAACGCATAGCGTTAAGAAGGTGCCCTTCCTTACTTCAGGGGGTCAGCTTCCGGTGAAGGTGAAGCCGGAGCCGGGCTGGGTGACGATGTTGCCGTCGGCCGAGTTGGTGATGGTGACGTTCGTCAGCGTGGCGCTGCCTCTGGCCTGGGCCATCGCGAGGATGCCGGCGCCGTTGTTCGAGTCGTCGATCTTCACGTTGGTGATGATGACGCCCGGGATCTCACCGGACTTGAACTGGATGCCGTCGTACGTCGAGTCGTAGATCTCGGTGTCGCGGATGGTGACACCGGGGATCGCGACGGTCGCCGCGAACAGCGTGATCGCACCGAACTCCTGGTCCTCGTTCCAGAAGGCGCCACCCGTGCGGTAGAGCGCGTTGTTGGCGATCAGCGTCTGACCCGTGAAGGGGATCGGGTCGTGGTCGGTCGCCAGCATGATGCCCGGGTAGTTCATGGTGTCGTAGATCAGGTTGTTCTCGATCTTGTTGCCGTAGCCGCCGTAGACCGCGATGCCGTTCGCCCGCCACGGCAGCTGCACCGTGTTGTTGACGAAACGGTTGTCGTGGCCGATGTCGACCGCGGTGTCCTTCACGTACTTGCTGGCCCAGACCGCGAGCGCGTCGTCGCCGTTGTTGCGGAACGACGAGTTGTACACGGTCGAGTTGCGCGTGCCGTTGGTGAAGTTGATGCCGTCGGCGTACGTGTTGCGGATGCGCATCCCGCTGAACTCCAGCCCGTCGCCGGGTCCCCACAGCTCGGGAATGTTGGAGTAGTCGCGACCCACCCAGGCGCCGACATTGGCGTGCTCGATCCACACGTTCGTGATCTTCGTGCCGACCCCGAGCCGGCCGTTGATGCCGACGCCGCCCTCGGCGTTGCCGTCCCCGCCGCGGATCCGGCCGGAGCCGAAGATCGCCAGGTCGGAGATCTGGGTGTTCTTGTCGATGTCGAAGCCGAAGTTGCCCTCGTGCGGGTGGTTGATGCCGCCCGCGTTCTGCGGCTGGATCAGCGAGTAGAGGCGGGAGTGCCACATGCCCGCGCCCTTGATGACGACGTTGCTGATGCCGACCTGGTTGTGCGTGCCACGGTTCAGCGGGTCGTCGGTCAGGATCTTCTGCTCCTGCCGCCACTGGCCCTCGGGGATCCACACGCAGCTGATCTGGCCGTTCTGGTCGGCGGTCACCGCCGCCTGGATGGCGGCCGTGTCGTCGATCCCGTCATTGGGCACCGCGCCGTAGTTGGTGATCGAGGTGCACTCGGCGGGCTTGGACAGCGGCGCCGCCACCTGCTCCAGATCGATGAGATCGATGATGTAGAAGGAGGCGTTGTCACCGGAGTCGCGCTGCAGCTTGAACTTCGTGCCCGGCGGGTACGACGTGCCGAGCAGCGCGTTGGACTCGTCGAACAGCCGCCGCGCGTTGGCCTGCGGGGTGTTGGTCAGGCCCTCGGGGTCGTCGGTGGTGCCGTAGAGCCAGCTGTGCACCGACGACAGCGTCAGCTTCCGGTTGAAGGTGCCGTTGACGTAGAGGCTGATCGTGTAGTCCTGGCCGCCGCCGCTCGCGGAGTCCGGGACCGAGTTGCGGACCACGATCGAGTTGGCCTGGTTGGTCGAGGTGAACTCGACGTACTGGCCCTGGCTGTTCAGGCGCACCGACTTGCGGCCCGAGGACTCGGTGGCGAAGTTGGTGTGCCCGAAGGTGCGCAGCGGGTCGGTCTCCAGCAGGACACCGTTGTGGCTGGCCGCCTCCGCCTCGTACGAGGTGTACGGCACCGCCGCGCCGCGCCCGACCACGATCGACTGCGCCCGGCTGTTGTTGGTCTCGTTGGTCTCGGCCACCAGGTTGGTGGCGTCGGCCAGCGCGGTGATGGTGGCGCCGCCGCTGGTGGCGGTCCAGGTGCCGTTGACGGCCACGTTGACGGTGGCGCCCGCGGCGATCGAGGCGGTGTTGGTGTTGAGCACCGTGCTGCCGACCGTCAGGCGGGTCACCGTGGTGACGCCGGTGGCGGTGGTGCCGCGGTTGTTGACGGTCACCGTGAAGCTGACCGCCGAGCCCACGGCCGGGTTGGCCGGGTTGGTGGTGATGCCCGTGACCTGCAGGTCCGGGCCGGGCGCCTGGGCCACCGTCAGGTTCGACGCGGCGTTGGCGGTGTTGTTGTTCTCGTTCTGCTCGAACACCGTGCCGGCGTTGTCGGCGCGCGCGCTGACCGCGTACGAGCCCTGGGCCAGGTTGCCGATGGACAGGCTGACCGCCTGCGACGCGCCGGCGGCCAGGCTCGGCACGTCCACGGTGCCCTTGAGCGCGCCGTCGAGGTACAGGCCCGCCTTGGACGCGGCGGCGGTCTGGTTGCCGGTGTTGTTGACGGTCGCGGTCAGGGAGATCGTCGACGCCTCGTTCGGCGAGGACGGGGTCCACGACACGTTGGTGACGGTCAGGTCCGGGTTCGGCGCCGGGGTGCCGCACACCTCGAACTCCGCGACCTGGCCCGAGGGGGCGCCGGTGTTGGAGTTGATGCTCAGCCGCACGTCGGCGACGTTCGCGCTGACCGGGATGCTCACCACGTTGCTGCCCTGGGTGAACTGGTAGTTCGCCGCCGACACCAGGTTGGTGTACGAGCCGGACGACTGCTCGCGGCCCAGGACCTGGATGTTCTGGGTGCGCGTGCCCCACGACGGGTCCGGGTTCAGCTTCACGTTGACCTGGGTGACGCTGTGGTTGGCGCCGAGCGCGACGGTGAGCTGGGCCGGGTAGCCCGCGCCCTCCCAGTACGTGGCGACCTGGCCGTCGTTGGCCTTCTCCGGGGTGAAGGTGAACGTCGAGCCGTTGGCGGTCATGGTCTTGCCCAGCGCCACGTTGGTGCAGCCGGGCTGCTGGGTGCCGGTCCGGGTGACGGTGTTGCTGTTGCCCGACAGGTTGCCCGCGTTGTCACGCGCCCGCACGAAGTAGGACACGGTCGCCGTGGCCGGCTGCGAGTCCTGGTACGTCGTGGCGGTGCCGATGGTGGCGATCAGGCCGCCGTCGCGGTACACGTTGTAGCCCGCCAGGCCGCTGCCGCCGGAGTTGTCGGACGACGCGCCCCAGTTGAGCGTGATCGTGGTGCCCGACGTGCTCTGGGTCAGGTTGGCCGGGGTGCTCGGGGCGGTGGTGTCGCCGCCGTTGCGGGTCACCGTGTTGCTGTTGCCCGAGGTGTTGTTCGCGTTGTCGCGCGCCCGGACGTAGTAGGACACCGTGGCCGACGTCGGCTGGGTGTCGCTCCAGGTGGTGACGTTGCCGGTGGTCAGCACGAAGGTGCCGTTGCGGAACACGTCGTAGCCCTGGATGCCGCTGCCGCCGGCGTTGTCGGTCGACGCGCCCCAGTTCAGGGTGATCGTCGTGCCCGAGGTGGTGAGGCTCAGCGTGCCCGGCACGCTCGGCGGGGTGGTGTCCGGCGTGGTGCCGTTGCGGGTCACCGTGTTGCTGTTGGCCGAGACGTTGCCCGCGTTGTCGCGCGAGCGCACGTAGTAGGACACGGTCGCCGAGGTCGGCTGGGTGTCCTGCCAGGTGGTCACGGCGCCGACCTGCGCGGCCAGCGTGCCGTTGCGGTAGACGTCGTACCCGGCCAGGCCGCTGCCGCCGGAGTTGTCCGTCGAGGCGCCCCAGTTCAGGGTGATCGTCGTGCCGGACGCGCCCAGCGTCAGGTTGCTCGGCACGCTCGGCGCGGTGGTGTCGGTGGTGCCGCCGGGGCCGTACACCTCGACCTCGGAGAGCTGCCCGGCCGGCCACGCGGAGTTGGCGGTGATGTTGATCCGCACGTACCGGGTGGTGGTCTGGCTGAAGTTGATCGTCACCGAGTTCGCGGCGACGGCCGGGTTGAAGGTGTACGACGCCGAGGCGACCAGGTCGCTGAACGTCGAGCCGTTGGTGCTGCCCTGCACGGCCAGCGTCTGCGAGCGTGTGCCCCAGCCGGAGGTGGGCAGCTTGAGCACGACCCGGTTGACGGCCACGGCCGAGCCCAGGTCGACGGTGAGCCACTCGGGGAACGAGTTGTTCGCGCTCTCCCAGTAGGTGCCCTGGTTGCCGTCGACGGCGCGGCCCGAGTCGTAGACGTCGGCGTGGCCGCTCTCGGTGGTGGGCCGGTTCTGCGCGAGGTTGGTCGACCCGCTCGCGGTGCCGTAGATCTCCAGCTCGGACAGCTGGGCCGCGGCCCAGCCGGTGTTGGCGGAGACGCTGATCCGGACGTACCGCGGCGAGGTCGCCGGGAAGTTGATCGTCACGGAGTTGTTCGCCACCGACGGGTTGAAGGTGTACCCCTGCGAGGCGACGATGTTGGTGAAGGTGCTGCCGTTGGTGCTGCCCTGCACGGTCAGGGTCTGGGTGCGGGTGCCCCAGCCGTCCGGCAGCTTCAGCACGACCTGGTCGATGCTGGTGGCGGCGCCGAGGTCGAGCTGCGCCCACTGCGGCAGCGAGCCGGAGCTCTCCCAGTAGCTGCCCTTGTTGCCGTCGTTGAGGTTGCCCGCGGCGTACGGGCCGTTGACGGAGCTCGCGGAGGCGGACTTGCCGAGCGAGAGGTTGGGTCCGCCGGCCGCTTGCGCGACCGCCGCCCATCCTGCGGTGGCGACCATGGCGGTGGCGGCGAGGACCGCCACCAGCCTGATCGGGTGGGTTCGTCTCATGACTGTCCTTTGTCACGGGGGACGGGTCGCCGGAGCGGGGGTGCGACCGGCGGGGGCGAAACGTCGGCGCGGAGGCCGGAAAGTGCCGCGGACGGTGCGTGGAGCCCGGGGAGCGGCGTGCTGCGCGGCTGGTGACTGGCGGGGACGGGTCGACCCGGGTCGCGCGATGGCGACCGACCGGTGCGCAGCTGTGCCGATGGCATGACCGGGCCTCTCCGAGAATCCGAATGAGCACCGGCAGGTGAGCGGCCCTGCTGGGGAACTTGCACAAGAGGAAGACAAAACCAAACATCGGTTTGTCGAAATCTTGCACTATGTTGGGAGCAACGTTACCGACGTGCTACCGGTGCGTCAACACTTCGGTCTCCATTGGTATGGCGGCGATCGGTCCACAAGGTTCGATCCGCGCCGACGATCGGAGGGCCGCCCGGCACCCGCCTCGAAGAGGTGATCACTTAGCGCAACCACTTGTGGTGTGTTGTGCGTCTTGCACATCAAACGGATGCCCGCGATGCTGGCGGCGCGCGTGTGCACCGGCCCGCCGCCCTCGTCGCCGGGCGGTGCGTCATGCGAGGCCGAGCTCTGCCCACCCGACACGAGGCGGTGACCCCGATGCGCAAGCGGGACCACAACATTTTCGTGAACCTCGCGTCCATGCTGACCTGCGGGTTCCTCTCCGGCGTGGTCGTCGCCGCGGCCGCGTTCCCCGCGGTGGCGATGTCCGGGCTCGCCGCGAAGGCGGGAGGCGAGGCCTTCGGGCAGCTCCCCGACGAGCTGACCGTCAAGCGCTCCCCCCAGATCAGCTACCTGTACGCCTCCGACGGCAAGACGCCACTGGCCACCATGTACGACGAGAACCGGCGCGACCTGCCGCTGTCGGAGATCCCCGAGGTGGTCAAGCAGGCGGTGCTGGCCGCCGAGGACCAGAAGTTCTACGAGCACAACGGCGTCGACGTGATGGGCGTGGCCCGCGCGTTCATCGCCAACAAGCAGGCCGGCACGGTGGAGCAGGGCGCCTCGACGCTGACCATGCAGTTCGTGCGCCTGTCGATCTCGTACTCGGCGGACACCGCGCAGGAGGTCGTGGACGCCACGGAGGACACCACCCGGCGCAAGGTCCGCGAGATGCGCTACGCGATGGCCATTGAGCAGCGGATGAGCAAGGACCAGATCCTCGAGGGCTACCTGAACACCGCCTACTTCGGCAACCGGGCGTACGGCATCTTCGCCGCGTCGAAGGTGTACTTCGACAAGGAGCCCAAGGACCTGACCGCCGCCGAGGCCGCGTTCCTGTCCGCGCTGGTGAAGTTCCCCGGCAAGTACGACGCGGTGACCGGCGAGGGCGAGCAGGGCGCGATCGAGCGGCGCGACTACGTGCTGCAGGAGATGGTGCAGACCGGCGCGCTCACCCAGGCCGAGGCCGACAAGCACAAGACCGAGAAGCTCACCATCGTCGGCAAGGTCACCCCGAACGGGTGCGTGCAGACCAACAACATCAAGTGGGGCTTCTTCTGCGACTTCTTCCAGCGCTGGTGGAACCAGCAGGAGGTGTTCGGCGCCACCACGTTCGACCGCGAGCGCGCGCTCAAGTCGGGCGGCTTCCGCATCATCACCTCGCTGGACGTCACCACCCAGGCCGCGATGGACAAGAGCATCAACCGGGCGCTGAACAACAACCCGGACCTGCCGGGCAAGAAGTGGAAGTGGAAGTCCGACGCGGTCATGCTGGCCGGCGTCGAGCCCGGCACCGGCAAGGTGCGGGGCCTGGCCACCAACCGCAACTTCAAGCTCGACAGCAAGGCCAAGCCGACCAACGGCAAGCACTCCAACCCGGCGCTGGCCCGCAAGGGCGTGCGCGGCAGCTACCCGAACACCACCAACCCGCTGCTGTCCGGCGGCCCCGACATCGGCGGATACCAGGCCGGCTCGGTCATGAAGATCTTCACCCTGGTGGCCGCGCTGGAGCGGGGCTATCCGCTGGCCACGGTGATCAACACCAAGGCGCCGTACATCTCGAAGATCCGGATCTCGGGTCCGCCGAACTGCGGCGGCTACTGGTGCCCCAACAACTCCGGCAACAAGAACTGGGGCACCCAGGACATGTGGACCGGGTTCGGCAACTCGGTGAACACGTTCTTCGTGCCGCTGTTCGAGATGGTCGGCGGCGAGCGGGTCATCGACACCGCCAAGCGGCTGGGCCTGACCTTCTACGACAACCCCAAGGAGAAGATCGACGACGCGTACTTCGCCGCGCACGCCGACGGCTGGGGCCCGTTCACCCTCGGCGCCTCCGACCACACGCCGCTGCAGATCGCGAACGCGTTCGCGACCCTGGCCGCCGACGGGCAGTACTGCGAGCCGATCCCGGTCGAGCGGATCCTGAACAACAAGGGCGAGAAGCTCGACGTCGGTGACAAGCGCTGCAAGCAGAACATCAACCGCGACGTGGCCCGCGCCGCGATCGACGCGGCCCGCTGCCCGGTCGGCGACCGGTCGCTCTACGGCAGGTGCGGCGGCACCACGGCCCGCGACTCGCGCGACATCATCAAGAAGCACATCGCGGGCAAGACCGGCACCACCGACGACTCCAAGTCGGTGACGCTCACCATCACCACCAAGCAGCTGGCCATCTCCGGGTTCCAGACCGACCCGGACTGGGCGCAGGTGAGCACGCACAAGATGTCGCACCGCGTGGTCAACCCGGCGGTGCAGTACGCCCTGCGCGACGCCATGAAGGGCAAGCCGTCGATCCAGTTCAGCAAACCGGGCAGCAGCAAGCTGGTCACCGGCACCCAGGTCAGCATCCCGGACGTGAAGTGCAAGCCGGTCGCCGAGGCACGGTCGATCCTGCGCGGCCGGGGCTTCGACGTCGAGATCTCGCGGCAGCCGATCGACTCCGACTGCCCGAAGGGCACCGCGGCCGGCACCTCGCCGGAGAAGCGGACCATCAAGGGCGGCGTCGTGGTGATCGAGGTCAGCAACGGCAGCAAGGCCAAGCCGACCACCCCGCCCGGCCCGGGCCCCGGCCCGGTGGTCCCGCCGCCACGACGCAGCTCCATCCTGCCGTGATGAGATCCGCCCTTCCGTGACAGAGGCGCGGCCCCCGCTGAAAGACTCAGCGGGGGCCGCGCTTCGTTGAAGGAGAGGAGATCAGCGCGCGGACATCCGGTCCTCTTCGCGGGCCTCCTCGCGGGCCAGCTCCGCCTCGCGGGCCTGCACCGCGGCCTCGGCGTCCCGGGCACCGGCCGCGTTCGCCTCGGCGGCACGCCGCGAGGCCAGCTGCGACTCCATGCTGTCGTGCTTGCGCTGCAGGTCGCGCATCTCCGCACGCTGCTGCTGCAGCTCACGACGGGTCGCCAGGCGGCGGCGGGCCCGGCGGCCCGCACCGCTGAACATCATGGACAGGCCGATCAGGACCAGCGCACCACCCACGGCACCGGCCAGGAACACCTGCCCCACCGTGAGCTCGGCCTGGTAGCCGAACAGCTCGACCGTGCCCGCCGGCGCGGTGAACAGCCCGTCGTTGTTCATGAAAGCCGCCAGGGCCAGCCCGGACAAGCCGAGGACCAGCAGCAAACCAAGCAGAATCATCGTTTCGCCTCCTGCCCGCCGACAGCGGTCAATGGATGGGTCATCGGCCCGCTGATACCCCCGCCGTGCCGCCGTAAACGGCGTTCGCGCGCGGCCCGGCATGTCGGCGCCCGTGGCTAGGCTGGGGACATGATCGATCGGCGACAGGTGCTGCGCTTCCGGGTCCAGGCCCAGCAGCTCGACCGCACCACGGGCACCCTCGACGACACCGCCGTGCTCGACATCGGGGTGCAGGACACCGGCCCCGACGGCGCGGGCTGGGCGCTGGCCGTCCGCGGCGCCGACCCCGCGGACCGCGACGACCTGGTGCTGCTGTGGACCGTACGCGGCGCGCCGCACTACTACCGCCGGGCCGACCTCGGCCGGGTCGCCGCCGCCGTCGCGCCGTTCTCCGACGCCGACGCGGGCAAGCGCATCTACGACGCGGCCAAGCCGCTGAAGGCGGCGGGCATCGCCAACCTCGCCGCGCTCGACGAGGTCGCCGCCCGGATGCGGGAGATCGTCACCGAGCCGACCGTCAAGGGCGACGTCTCCGGCCGCCTGGCCGCGCTGATGCCCGAGCCGTACCTGCGGTTCTGCCGCCCGTGCGACGCCACCCACCTGTTCGAGATGCCGTTCCGGCTGGCCGCGATCCGCGCCGGGATCGAGCTGGCACCCGGCACCTCTCCCCCGGTGCTGCGCCGCGCCCGCGGCTTGCGCGCCGCCGCCACGCCGGGCGACCGGTTAGACCTGATCAGGGCATACCTGCGGCTGCTCGGCCCGGCCACCCCGAAACACGTGGCCGACTACCTCGACGCCCCGGTCAAGGACGTCAAGGCACGCTGGCCGCAGGACACCGTCGAGGTGACGGTCGACGGCGAGAAGCGCTGGCTGCTGGCCGCCGACGAACCGGCGCTGGCGTCGGCGGCGGCGCGCGGCGTGCGGCTGCTCGCCCCGTTCGACCTGTTCCTGCAGGCCAAGGACCGCACCACGCTGGTGCCCGACGAGGCCAGGGCCAAGCAGCTGTGGCCGGTGCTGGGCCGGCCCGGCGCGGTGCTGGTCGACGGCGAGCTGGCCGGGGTGTGGCGGCCCCGCAAGGCGGGCAG
This sequence comes from Catellatospora sp. NPDC049609, assembly GCF_040675365.1. NCBI lineage: Bacteria > Bacillati > Actinomycetota > Actinomycetes > Micromonosporales > Micromonosporaceae > Catellatospora > Catellatospora sp. NPDC049609. The sequence goes on from NZ_JBFAOU010000078.1 coordinate 28,639, forward strand.
GCGGTTCACCCTGTCCGTCGAGCCGTGGGGCAGGATGTCGGCGACCGTCCGGCAGGGCGTCACGGAGCAGGCCGAGCGGCTGGCGGCGTACCGCGGCGCCGAACCGGCCGGGGTGGACTGGACGGACTGAGGCCGCGCCGGCGGGTGGGTCGATCGGACCGAGGCCGCGCTGCCGGGTGAATTGATCGCTGTTTTGCCGGATACCGAAGCCAGACCTGACTTTCCGGCACGGGAGCGCGATCATCCCCCCTCCGGCAGGGCACACCGGTCAGGGAACCTGGAAGCCCGCCTCGCCGAGCACCGCCCGGCCCCGGGCGGACTGGACGAAGGCGAGGAACGCCTGCGCGGCGGCCTTGTTCGGGGCGTTCTTGAGCACGACGATCGGATAGTCGTTGACCGCCTGGGCGGACTCGGGGAACTCCACACCCTCGACCTCCGCGGCGGCGGCCCTGGCGTCGGTGCGGTACACCAGCGCCGCGTCGACCTCGCCGAGCCTCACCTTCTGCAGCGCCGCCTTGACGTCCTGCTCCAGCGTCACGGGGGTGAGCTTCACCCCGGCCGCCGCCAGGGCCTTGCTCGCCGCCGCCCCGCACGGCACCTGCTCGGCGCACAGCGCCACCTTGAGATCCGCCTTGGACAGGTCGCCCAGCGCGGCGATGCCCCTCGGGTTGCCCCGGGGCACCGCGATGACGAGCTGGTTCTTCACGAACACGGTCGGGGCGCCGTCGGCGTCGCCCGCGTCCACGACGGTCTGCATCGTGGCGGGGCTTGCCGCGGCGAAGACGTCGGCCGGCGCACCCTGGGTGATCTGGGTGGCCAGTGCGGAGCTGCCCGCGAAGTTGAAGGTCACCGTCGTGCCGGGGTTGGCGGCCTCGAACTCCTCGCCGAGCCGGTTGAACGACTCGGTCAGCGACGCCGCGGCGAACACGGTCACGTCACCGGTCACCCCGCCGCCCGAACCACCGGCCGGCGCAGCGGGGCCGTCCGAGCCGCACGCCGCCAGCGTCAGCGCCACGGCGGCGGCGAGCGCGGCCGCCGCCGCGCGTATCCGGTGCCCCATGATCGTCGCCCCTCCCCTGCCGACCGCCCGCCCGTGACGAGCCGACGTGATCACCTCTACCCCGGCCGGACCGTCCGTCCTGCCGGACACGCCGAGCCATCACCAGGACGATCCGAGCCTACCGCTCGCACATGCAAGGTGGTCATGCCGTTCTCACTGTCTCCTGCAATGGTCCTGATGACCCGAGCCGCGCATCTGCAGCGGACTCGAATCGGGACGGCGCAGAGGGAGGGAACAGGGCGGTGCAAGGGATCCGAACGCAGGGAGTGGTACCGGGCGGGGCATGGGAGAACGCTCGCCGACCCGCGTCCGGGTGGGTTGCCGCAGGCACACGCCGCGGCCGAGCGGCTGAAGACGCGGATGTGGGTGGGCTGCCGTCCGGGCGTCGGGCAGCCCACCCGGTGCGTACGGTGAAGGGAGAACCGTACGCGGTCAGGTCACGGCGTGGCGCAGGTGAAGCCGCTCGCCGTGGACGTGTTGCCGCTGGGCCGGCTGACCTGGAACCCGAACGCGGTGCTCCCGCCCGCGCCGAGGTTGCCGTTGTGCGCGGCGTTGCGGGCCGTGACGGTCTGCCCGCTGGTGGTCAGCGTGGCGTTCCAGCTGCCGGTGATCGTGTGGCCGGCCGGGAGCGTGAAGGTCACGGTCCAGCCGCTGATCGCCGAGGTGCCGCTGTTGGTGACCCGGACCGGCTCGATCACGTAGCCGGTCTGCCACTGGGTCTGCACGGTCGCGGCGGCCGTGCAGCCGCCGCCCGTGCCGCCGCCCGTCGTGGTGGTGACGGTGACGGTGTTGGACACCGCGGAGACGTTGCCCGCCGCGTCACGGGCCCGGACCTGGTACCGGTAGGTGGTGCCCGCCGACAGACCCGTGCTGCTGAACGAGGTGGTCGCCGCCGTGCCGACCTGGGTGAAGGAGCCGCCGGAGGCGCCCGGCGCGCGCAGGATGTCGTACCCGGAGACCGCGACGTTGTCCGTCGACGCCGTCCAGGACAGGTTGACGCTGCCGGCGGTCACCCCGGAGGAGGCCAGGCCGCTCGGCGCGGTCGGGGCCTGCGTGTCACCGGTGGGACTGCCGCCGAACGCCGTGTGCACCGCGGTGTACGCCGGCTTGGCCTGGTAGTTCTCGTCGTAGATGAGCGCCGCGCCCTCGCTCGGGAACGTGTCCGGCACCCACGAGTACTTGTCGGTGAAACCCCAGATGGTGATGCCCGTGCAGGCGGTCACCTCGAGGCACGCGTTGACGGCGTTGGTGTAGTACTGCGCCTGGGTCGCGTCCTTGGCCGAGGTGCGCGGCGTCTGGATCCGGATGTCGAGCTCGGTGATGCGCACCTCGACGCCCAGCGCGGCGAAACGCTGCAGGTTCTGCCGCATGTCGCTCGGGAAGCCGTACTGCGTGGCCAGGTGCGACTGGAAGCCGACGCAGTCGACCGGGACGTTCTGCGCGCGCAGCGACTGGACCAGGTTGTACATCGCGGTGCTCTTGGCGTTGATGCCCTCGACGTTGTAGTCGTTGATGCACAGCTTCGCGTTCGGGTCGGCGGCGCGGGCGTAGCGGAACGCGTCGGCGATGAAGCCCTGGCCGAGCGTGTTGTACCAGAAGCTGGTGCGGAAGCCGCCGTTCTCGTCGAACACCTCGTTGACCACGTCCCACGAGACGACCGCGGGGTTGCTCGCGTACCGGCCGACGACGGTGGCGATGTGGTCCTGCATCGCGGTGCGCATGGCGGTGGCGCCCAGGCCCTGCACCCAGCCCGGCGTCTGGCTGTGCCAGACCAGGGTGTGGCCGTGCACCTGCTGGTTGTTGGCGACCGCGAAGTCGACGATCTGGTCGGCGCCGGACCAGGTCCAGTTGTTGTCCGAGGGCTCGGTCGACTCCCACTTCATCGCGTTCTCGGCGGTGACCTGGTTGAACTCGGTCTGCGCGATGGTGCGGTAGGCGGCCTCGCCGGCCAGCGGGCTGGTGGCGGCGGCGAAGCCGATGAACTTGCCCTTGGCCGCGGCCAGGGTGCGCAGCGGCGTCGCGGCCGTCGCCGGCGAGGGCGACAGCACCGGCACCGCGAGCGCGGACACCAGCGTCAGCGCGGCCAGGGACGCCAGGCGGCGCGGCGTGGCGCGGAAACGGACGCGTGAAGGCGTCACTCGTCTCTCCTTGTCGGATGGTGAGCGGCGTGCCGGAGCACCGGCGGAGCGCCCGCCGAGGGCAGTCATGCGGAGCCGTCCGGGCAGGGGACTCCGCAGCGCGGCGGGCGCTTCGACGGCTGCGACACATCGATGGAAGCGATCACCATCCTGGGTCTACAGCAGAGAGACCGTCAAGAACTTCCGGAAAACTATCGGAGTATTCCTATGCCCGCGGCGGCTTCGCGCTGTCCCGCACCACCAGCTCGGTGGCCAGCTCCACGCGCAGGCTCTCCACGTGCTCGCCGCGGGCCAGGCGCAGCACCGTCCGCGCGGCGACCATGCCCATCTCGGCCAGCGGCTGGCGGACCGTGGTCAGCGGCGGCGACGACCAGCGCACCTCGGGCAGGTCGTCGAAGCCGACCACGCTGACGTCCTCGCCGACGCGCAGGCCCTGCCTGCGTACGGCCTCGTAGACGCCCAGCGCCATCTGGTCGCAGGAGGCGAAGATCGCCGTCGGCGGGTCGGGCAGCCGCAGCAGCCGGGTGCCCCCGGTGAAGCCGGACTCGTGGTAGAAGTCGCCCTGGTGGATCAGGCCGTCGTCGACCGGCAGCCCGGCCGCCTCCAGCGCGGCCCGGTAGCCGTCCATCCGGGCCCGGCTGCACATGAGCTGCGGCAGCCCGGTGATCAGGCCGATCCGCCGGTGGCCCAGGCGGATCAGGTACTCGGTGGCGGCCAGGCCGCCCGCCCAGTTGGTCGCGCCGACGGTGGGCGCGTCCTGCTGCGGGATGCCGTCGGCGTCGACCAGCACCACGGGGATGTTGAGCCGGCGCAGCTCGGCCTGCAGCGGCGGCTCCACCATCGAGGTCACGAAGATGACGCCCTCGGTGGCGCGGGTGCGCAGGCCGTCCAGCCACTGCTTGGCCGAGGCGGTGCGCCGGTGGATGGCGGAGACCACGGTGCCGATCCCGGCGGCGTGGGCGACGTCCTCGACGCCGCGGATGATCTCGACGGCCCACGGGCTGTCCAGGTCGTTGAAGACCAGGTCCAGCAGGCCGGAGCCGGCCCGCCCGGCGCTGGCGCGGCGGCGGTAGCCGTGCCGGGTGAGCAGCTCCTCGACCCGCGCCCGAGTCCCCTCGGCCACATCGGAGCGCCCGTTGACCACCCGCGACACGGTCGGCACGGACACCCCGGCCAGGTCCGCGATCGCGGCGATGGTGACCTTGGGGGACTTGTTCACGGCCACGGCAGCTCCTCGCGCGACGGGCCACCGGAGGGGGTCCCGGCGGCCTGACCCACAGCCTAGTCATGAAAGTTTCGCACGACTACCGATACTTGTTACCAAGCTCCCCACGGCCCGCCGGCACTCTGCAGTTTCGGGGAAACCGCAGCATCGGACGTCCGATTGCCTGCACTTTCCCCGAAACTGCGGCACCGCACCGGGTGCGGGGAGCGTGGCGGGGCCGCGTCAGGTGCGGGGTGCGGCGGCGCTGTCGCGGACGATCAGTTCGGTGGCGAGTTCGACTCGCGGGCTCTCGATCTTCTCGCCCTGCGCCAGCCGCAGCACGGTACGCGCGGCGAGCAGCCCCATCTCGGCCAGCGGCTGGCGGACCGTGGTCAGCGGCGGCGAGCACCAGCGCACCTCGGGCAGGTCGTCGAAGCCGACGACGCTGATGTCGTCGGGCACCCGCAGGCCGCGCTGGCGTACCGCCTCGTAGACGCCGAGCGCCATCTGGTCGCTGGACGCGAAGATCGCGGTGGGCGGGTCGGCCAGCTGGAGCAGCTGGGTGCCGCCGGCGAACCCGGCCTCGTGGTAGAAGTTGCCGGGGTAGATCAGCTTGTCGTCGACCGCGACGCCGGCCGACTCCAGCGCGGCCCGGTAGCCGTCGACGCGGGCCCGGCTGCACATGAGCTGCGGCAGCCCGGCGATGAAGCCGATGCGGCGGTGGCCCAGGCCCAGCAGGTACTCCGTGGCGCGCAGGCTGCCCGCCCAGTTGGTGGCGCCGATGGTGGGCGCCTCCTGCGGCGGCACGCCCGCCGGATCGACGATGACGACCGGGATGTTCAGCCGCCGCAGCTCCGCCTGCAGCGGCGGCTCCAGGGTGGACGTCACGAAGATGACACCCTCGGTGGAGCGGGCCCGCATGTTGTCCAGCCACTGCTTGGCCGCCGAGGTCCGGCGGTGGATGGCGGACACGACGGTGCCGATGCCCGCGGCGTGGGCGACGTCCTCGACGCCGCGGATGATCTCGACGGCCCAGGGGCTGTCCAGGTCGTTGAAGACCAGGTCGAGCAGCCCGGAGCTGGCCCGCATGCTCGGCGGCCGGCGCCGGTAGCCGTGGCGGGTGAGCAGCTCCTCGACGCGCTCGCGGGTCTGCGGGGACACGTCGGAGCGGCCGTTGATGACGCGGGAGACGGTGGGCACGGACACGCCGGCCAGGCGCGCGATCGCCGCGATGGTCACTTTCCGGTTCTCTTCGGAAGCCACGGTTCGCCCTTTCGTCATCGCCCGAGCCTACGGTGGGAAGATCCCCGGCACAGCAACCCGTTCGGTGGGCTGCTGTGCCGGGCCCCACCCCCCGGCGGGGTCATCGGTGGCTGGATCGTCAGCCCTTGACGCTGCCGGCGAGGCCGCCGACGAGTTGTCGTTCGGCTATGGCGTAGAAGCCGAGTGCGGGGATCATGGACAGTACGACGTAGGCGAGGACGCGGGCGGTGTCGTCGGCGTACTGGCCCTGGAAGGCCTGGACCCCGACGGGTAGGGTCCACCAGCTCTGGTCGGTGAACACGACCAGCGGGAGCATGAAGTTGTTCCAGCTCGCGACGATCGCCAGCACGGACACGGTGGCCAGCGCGGGCCGGGCCATCGGGAGCAGGATGCGCCAGAAGAACCCGAACGGCGTGCACCCGTCGAGGGTGGCCGCCTCCTCGACCTCGGCCGGGATCGTGCGGAAGAACTGCCGCAGGATGATGATCGTCGTGGGCAGTCCGAACGCGGCCTGGGGCAGGATGACGCCGAGCGGGTTGTCGAGCAGTCCCATGCTGCGCAGCAGGATGAACAGCGGCAGGATCGCGACCGCGAACGGGAACATCAGCCCGACGGCGAACAGGGTGAACAGGAACTCCCGTCCCCGGAACGCGAACCGCGCGAACACGAACGCCGCCATCGCGGAAGCGCCGACCACGACCAGGACGGTGGCCACGGCGATCACCGTGCTGTTGGCGAGCTGGCGCCAGAAGACCTCGGAGCCGAGGATGCCGGTGTAGTTCTCCGGCACCCACGGGTCGGGCCAGCCCAGGGGGTTCGTGGACAGCTGGCCGTTGTC
>NZ_JBFAOU010000079.1:0-35068 GCF_040675365.1 Catellatospora sp. NPDC049609
CCCTGTCCCGCCGCCCGGGCGGCGGGACAGGGCCCGGCCGGGTCAGCAGTTGGCGTCGATGTAGCCCTGGATCAGGGCCCGCTCCTCGGTGTGGGCGGTGACCATCTCGAAGGCGTGGTCCAGCGCCTCCTGCGCGGCTATGACCGCGTTGAGCAGCGGGAAGCCCTTGCGCTGCTCAGCCACGTAGGCCTCGTTGGCCGCCCGCTCGTCGGCGATGGCGTCGATCAGCAGCCAGGAGTAGGGCTTGTTCAGATCGATGTCGGTGTAGTCCTGGGGGTCCTTGGGGACCTCCACGCCCTTGATGTTGGTGTAGGTCTGCACCGGCAGGCCGCTGCGCTTGAGGTACATGTTGAGCCAGGTCCGGGCGGTGGCACGCTTCTTGAGCCAGGCCTGGCGGGCCGCCTCGGTGGCCGCCTGCTGGGGCTTGTACGCCTCCTCGGCCTTCATCAGGTCGCCGAGCCGCACCTGCCAGTCGAGGAACAGCTGCTCGTACTGCCGGTCCAGCTCCGCCAGCTGCTTGCGCGCCTGGTAGCAGTCGACGTCGCCGCGCCGGCCGGGCGCCTCCACGCCGCCGCCGGGCCCGCCGGGCTGCTCGGGCCGGTCACCGCTCTCCGGGTAGACGGTCTCGGGCGGCGTCCAGTGCCAGCGGGCGCAGTAGCCGATGATGGTGGTCTCGTACCCCTCGGTGAAGGACCTGGTGCGGAAGTCGACGCAGGTCAGGTTGTCGTCGAGGGCCAGCGCGGGGCTGGCGGGGGTGAGCAGGGTGAACAGGACGGCGGAAACGAACGCCGTCAGAACGTGACGCATTTTCATGGCTCGCATTGTTGGAGCTGAACCGGCGCGGATGAGCGCGATGTCGGGAAGCGGCCGCACCCGCGCCGCGGCCCTAGGGATTTCCCGGGGCCGGCAGGGACTCCGGCGGCAGGCCGGCCGGGCCGTACGCTGGAGTCGATCACGGGGTGCCGTTCGACGAGGAGGGGCTGCCGGAATGCGGACCGCGCAGGTGGGGTCGCGGTGACGGCCGCGGTGTTCCCGACGGTGCGCGAGGTGATCGCGCTCGACCCGGTGCGGGTCGGCGCGCCGCGCCTGGTCGCGGGGGAGTCGGGGCTGGACCGGCCGGTGCGCTGGGTGCACTCGGCCGAGGTGCCCGACATCGCGACGCTGCTGCGCGGCGGCGAGCTGGTGCTGACCACCGGCATCGGGCTGCCCGCCGACGACGCGGGTGTACGCGCGTTCGTCAACGACCTGGCCGAGGTGGGCGTGGCCGGGCTGGTCGTGGAGCTGGGGCGGCGGTACACGGCGAGCGTGCCGCGGGTGATGGCGGCCGCGGCGCAGAAGGCCGGCATGCCGCTGATCGAGCTGCGGCGGCCCACGCCGTTCGTCCGCATCACCGAGGCGGTGCACTCGCTGATCGTGGATGCGCAGCTGGCCGAGCTGCGCGCCACCGAGGAGATCCACCAGCGGTTCACCGAGCTGAGCGTCGAGGGCGCCGAGCCCGCCGAGGTGGTCCACCAGGCGGCGCAGCTCGCGGGCTGCCCGGTGGTGCTGGAGAACCTGGCCCGCCAGGTGCTCGCCTTCGACGCGGCCGGGGACCGGGCGGAGCTGCTGCTGGACGGCTGGGAGCAGCACTCGCGCCGGGTGAAGGCGCCGCCGACGTCGGGCCGCACGGGCTACGACCCGGACACCGGCTGGCTGGTCACCCCGGTGGGCGCGCGGGGTCAGGACTGGGGACGCCTGCTGCTGCGCTGGCCCGCCTCGGGCACCGCGCAGGACTTCAGCGCGGCCCGTGCCGTCGCGCTGGCCGAGCCGGGTGACCTCGGCGAACCCGCCGACGATGCGGGCACGGTGGGGTCGGCGGCGCCGAGCGGGCCGCGCGCGCTCGGTGAGGAGCATCCACCGCCGACCCGGCTGGTCATCCTGCTCGAACGGGCCGCCTCCACGCTGGCGCTGGGGCGGCTGATCCGGCGTGACGCCGAGGGGCTGGAGCGGCAACTGCACGGCACGCTGCTGTCCGCGCTGCTCGACCACAGCCTGCCGGTGTCCGAGGTGGCGCTGCGGGCGGCCGCGCTGGGCATCCAGCTGGAACGCCGCCGCCTGGTCGGGGTGGTGGTGCGGCACCGGGACGAGTCCCTGGTCGCGGGCACCGAGGCGGCCCAGGCCGCGCTGCGCGACCTGGCCGACGCCGCGTCGCAGGCGGTCCGGGAGACCAAGCAGACCGCGCTGATCAGCGCGGTCGACGACCGGGCGGTGGGCGCCCTGCTGGCGGTACGCGGCGAGGAGGAGCCCGCGCTGGAGTCCTTCGCCGCCGCGCTGCGCCGGGGGCGGGCCGACACGCTGCTGATCGCGGCCGGCTCGGGCGTGGACAGCCTGCGCGAGGCCCGGCGCTCGCTGGTCGAGGCGCGCCAGGTGGCCGAGGCGGCCCGGCACGACCCGGCCGGCCCGGCGCTGCACCGGCTGCCCAACGTGGGCCTGGCCGGGCTGCTGCACCTGCTGCGCGACGAGCCGCGGCTGCAGACGTTCGTGGAGCGGCAGCTGGGGGCGCTGCTGGCGTACGACGCGGAGCATCCGCGCGACGCGCTGCTGCCCACCCTGCGGGTGTTCCTGGAACAGGGGCGCAACAAGGCGGCGGCGGCGGGCGCGGCGCACCTGTCCCGGCCGGCCTTCTACGAGCGGCTGGCCCGGATCGAGCGCATTCTTGGAGTGGACCTGGACTCGGTGCAGGCCTGCCTGTCGCTGCACGTGGCGCTGCTGGCTAGGGACGCGTTGCGGGGCTGACCCGCGACCTTCGATTCTTCGGCGGCCCGCCCGCCACGTGCCGTGCCGGGTTGACGACCTGTCAGGTGCGGGCATCCGGGGCTGGCAGGATGTAGCTTGCCCGGGCTGCTCGCAGCTGGGAGCGTCCAGGGTGATCCGAGACACAGCCGATACCGCCCGCCGAAGGACGTGTTAACCCATGAGCACCGACGACCTGCTCGCCCGCCACCGTGCGGTGATGCCCAACTGGATCAACCCGCTGTACGCCGAGCCGATCGAGCTGGTGTCCGGCGCGGGCTGCCGGGTCACCGACGCGGCCGGCCGCACGTACCTTGATTTCTTCGGCGGCGTGCTCACCACGATGATCGGCTACGACATCCCCGAGATCTCCGACGCGGTGCGCGCCCAGCTCGACAAGGGCATCGCCCACTCCTCGACGCTGTACCTGATCCGCAAGCAGGTCGAGCTGGCCGAGAAGATCGCCAAGGTGTCCGGCATCCCGGACGCGAAGGTGTTCCTGGCCAACTCGGGCACCGAGGCCAACGACACCGCGCTGCTGCTGGCCACCCAGTTCCGGCGCAGCAACCAGATCCTCGCGGTGCGCAACAGCTACCACGGCCGCAGCTTCGCCGCGCTCGCGGTGACCGGGCAGCGCAGCTGGTCGGCGACGTCGCTGTCCCCGGTCAACGTCAGCTACCTGCACTCCGGCGACCGGCTGCGCGGCCTGTTCGCGGGCCTGAGCGACGCCGAGTACACCGCGCGCGCCGTGGCCGACCTGCGCGAGGTGCTGGCGACCACCACCGCGGGCGACGTGGCCTGCCTCATCGCCGAGCCGATCCAGGGCGTCGGCGGCTTCGTCGCGCCGCCCGACGGCTACTTCAAGGCGGTCAAGGAGGTGCTCGACGAGTACGGCATCCTCTGGATCTCCGACGAGGTGCAGACCGGCTGGGGCCGCACCGGCGAGCACTTCTGGGGCTACCAGGCGCACGACGCGGTGCCGGACATGCTGACCTTCGCCAAGGGCATCGGCAACGGCTTCACGCTGGGCGGCGTCGTGGCCCGCGCCGAGGTGATGGACTGCCTGGGCGCGATCTCGTTCAACACCTTCGGCGGCAACCCGGTCAGCTCCTCGGCGGGCCAGGCGGTGCTGGACTACGTGCTCTCGCACGACCTGCAGTCCAACGCGGCGCGGGTGGGCGGTCTGCTGCACGCCGGCCTGCGCGAGCTGGGCTCGCCGATCGTGGCGGAGGTGCGCGGCAAGGGCCTGATGCTGGCGCTGGAGCTGGTCCGCCCCGGCACCCTGGACCCGGCGCCCGAGCTGGCGCTGCGCGTGCTGGAGGAGACCAAGGCCAACGGGCTGCTGGTGGGCAAGGGCGGCCTGCACGGCAACGTGATCCGGATGGGCCCGCCGCTGACGCTGACCGAGGCGGAGGCCAAGGAGGGCCTGGACATCCTGGCCGGTGCCCTGACCAGGGCGTACGAGCAGGCGACGAAGGCGTGAGCGGGAGAACCACCTCGCCCGGCGCGGCCGGGCACGGCAAGGAGCAACGATGAGCCACGAACTCGGATACATCACGCATTTCGTCGACGGCAAGCCGTGGGAGCACGGGGCGACCCGCCAGGGCGAGGTGTTCGACCCGGCCACCGGCAGGGTCAGCGCCATGGTCGACTTCGCGTCGGCGTCCGACGTCGACGCGGTGGTGCGGGCCGCCGACCGGGCGGCGCGGGCCTGGCGCGACGCGTCGCTGGCCAAGCGCACGGCGGTGCTGTTCGCCTTCCGGCAGCTGATCCACGAGCGGCGGGACGAGCTGGCCGCGGCGATCACCGCGGAGCACGGCAAGGTGCTGTCCGACGCCGCGGGCGAGGTGCAGCGCGGCCTGGAGGTGGTCGAGTACGCCTGCGGCATCCCGAGCGCGCAGCGCGGCTTCTTCAGCGAGAACGTCTCCACCGAGGTCGACTCGTACTCGATCCGCCAGCCGCTGGGCGTGGTCGCGGTGATCTCGCCGTTCAACTTCCCGGCGATGGTGCCGCTGTGGTTCGTGCCGATCGCGGTGGCCTGCGGCAACGCGGTGGTGCTCAAGCCGAGCGAGAAGGACCCGAGCGCGTCGGTGCTGCTGGCGTCGTGGTTCGCCGAGGCGGGCCTGCCCGACGGCGTGCTCAACGTGGTGCACGGCGACAAGGAGGCGGTCGACGGGCTGCTGACGCATCCGCTGGTCAAGGCGGTGTCGTTCGTCGGCTCGACGCCGATCGCGCGCTACGTCTACGAGACCGGCACCGCGCACGGCAAACGGGTGCAGGCGCTGGGCGGGGCGAAGAACCACATGGTGGTGCTGCCCGACGCCGACCTCGACCTGGCCGCGGACGCGGCGGTCAACGCGGGATTCGGCTCGGCGGGGGAGCGCTGCATGGCGATCTCGGTGGTGGTCGCGGTCGACCCGGTCGGCGACGAGCTGGTCGGCAAGATCCGCGAGCGGGTGGCGGGCATCCGCACCGGCGACGGCCGCCGCGGCTGCGACATGGGTCCGCTGGTCACCGGCGTGCACCGGGACAAGGTCAAGGGGTACGTCGACGCGGGCGAGCGGGCCGGGGCCACCCTGGTGGTGGACGGGCGCGCGGTGCGGGCCGACGCCGACGGCGCGGGATTCTTCCTCGGCCCGACGCTGTTCGACCACGTCACGCCGCAGATGTCGATCTACACGGACGAGATCTTCGGCCCGGTGCTCAGCGTGGTCCGGGCCGGCTCATACGACGAGGCGCTCGCGCTGGTCAACGGCAACCCGTACGGCAACGGCACGGCGATCTTCACCAACGACGGCGGCGCCGCCCGGCGCTTCCAGCACGAGGTGGAGGTCGGCATGATCGGCGTGAACGTGCCCATCCCGGTGCCGATGGCGTACTACTCCTTCGGCGGCTGGAAGTCGTCGCTGTTCGGCGACACCCACGCGCACGGCGCCGAGGGCGTGCACTTCTTCACCCGCGGCAAGGTCGTGACCAGCCGCTGGCTCGACCCCCGCCACGGCGGCATCAACCTGGGCTTCCCGACCCAGCACTGAGTCCGCGTACCCCGCCGGAAGGCTCCGCCCGCGCCGCGACAGCGGCCTGGCCGGAGCCTTCCTCATGTATGGTGGCCGGGCTTCGGGCTGACGTTCTCGCTGCTGGGAGGCCATCGTGAAGATCGTGCCGCGATCCGGTCGCGTCACCGGTGAAAAGTTTCACCGCCGGGGCGCGGGTGAACGGCTGACAACGTGGTCATGAAGGGTTGCGGGCGAATTATGGGGGCTCTGTAGAAAGTCTGCGTAACGTTTCTGCGGCGACATCTTGCCTCTTGCCGACGGCGGCCGTAAGAATCCTTCAGAACACGGCCAAATCTTGTAGGGAAATACCAGACCGTCTCTGGCAAGGAGTGGTGATGGCACAGTCCGACCTGACTCGGCGTAGCGTCCTCCGGCGTGCCGCCGCGGCGGGCGTCCTCGCCGGTCCGGCCGCAGGCCTGCTCAGCAGCTGCGCGCTCGGCGATGAGGACCCCGGTGAGTCCACCGGCAAGTACGAAGGCGAGAAGAGCGACAAGAACCCCCTCGGCGTGAAGGATGACGCCCCGCTCGACATCGTCATCTTCAACGGCGGCTTCGGCGAGGACTACGCCAAGGCGCACGAGGCGATGTACAAGGAGACCTACCCCAAGGCGGAGGTCAAGCACAACGCGGTCGTGGAGATCAACACCGAGCTCCAGCCGCGCTTCGTCGACGGCACCCCGCCGGACTTCGTGAACAACTCCGGCGCCGGGCAGATCCCGCTCGGCGGCCTGGTGGAGCAGGGCGCCCTGGCCGACCTGACCCCGCTGTTGGACGCGCCGAGCCTGGACGTGCCGGGCAAGAAGGTGCGCGACACCCTGCTGCCGGGCACCGTCGAGGCGGGCAGCTTCGACGGCAAGATGTACGTGCTCAACTACGCCTACACCGCGTACGGCATCTGGTACTCCACCAAGCTGTTCGCCGACAAGGGCTGGGAGTACGCCAAGACCTGGGACGAGCACATCGCCCTGTGCAAGAAGATCAAGGCCGCGGGCATCGCGCCGTGGACCTACCAGGGCAAGCACCCGCGGTACATGAGCTGGCCGGTGATCTCCACCGCGATCAAGTTCGGCGGGCCGCAGGTCGCCATGGCGATCGACAACCTGGAGCCGGGCGCGTGGACCTCCGACGCGATGAAGGCCGCCGCCGAGGCCTGGCACCAGATCGTCAAGGACAAGTACATCCTCGAGGGCTCGCCGGGCCTGGACCACAAGCAGTCGCAGACCGAGTGGTGCAACGGCAAGGCCGCCTTCATCTCCTGCGGCTCCTGGCTGGAGAGCGAGCAGAAGGCGGTCACCCCGGCCGGCTTCGACATGTCCATCGCCCCCACGCCGAGCCTGGGCGCGAGCGACAAGCTGCCGTTCGAGGCCATGCGCGGCACCGCGGGCGAGCCGTTCATCGTGCCGGCCAAGGCCAAGAACGAGCGCGGCGGCATGGAGCTCATGCGGCACATGCTGTCGATGAAGGGCGCCAAGGACTTCACGGGCAAGGTCTCCAGCCTGTCCGTGGTCGCCGGCGCGGCGGACGGCGTCACCCTGCCGTTCGGCCTCACCTCGGTGACCAAGGCGCTGGCCGCCTCGGGCAGCAACGGCTTCAACTGGATCTACCCGGTGTACTACCGCAAGCTGGAGCGCGAGCTGGTCGACGCGGCCTGCGGCGAGTTCTTCTCCGGTCGCACCACGCCGGCGGAGTTCCTGGCCGCCTGCCAGAAGGGCGCGGACCTCATCGCGGCCGACACCAGCGTCAAGAAGTACAAGCGCAGCGCCTGACGCGCTGATCCGGCGTCCGCCACGCACGCCACGGGCGTGGCGGACGCCGTTGCCACGAGCACTCGAAGGGGAGGGCCCGACGTGAGACACGGGAAGTATCCGCTGTTGGCAGCGTTCCTGCTGCCGCCACTGGCGCTGTACGGCTACTTCGTGCTGTCCCCGTACGCCCAGTCCTTCCTGATCGCGACGACGAACTGGCAGGGCCTGTCGTCGAAGTACGACTTCGTCGGCATCGACAACTTCAAGCGCCTGGTGAAGGACGACTACGTCTGGAACGCGCTGCTCAACAACCTGTGGCTGCTGGTGCTGCTGCCGCTGCTCACCATCGCGCTCGGGCTGTTCCTGGCCACCATGCTCAACGTGGGCGGCCGGGGCGGGCGCGGCGCGGTGACCGGCGTGCGCGGCTCGGCCTTCTACAAGATCATCTACTTCGCTCCGCAGATGCTGTCGGTGTCCATCGTCGGCGTGCTGTGGATGGAGGTCTACAACCCGCGCGGCGGCCTGCTCAACGGCGCGCTGCGGGCGGTGGGCCTGGACGGCCTGGCCCAGGTGTGGCTCGGCGACCCCAAGTACGCCTTCTGGGCCGTGCTGGCCGTGATGGTCTGGGCCAACGTCGGCTTCTACGTGGTGCTGTTCGGCGCGGCCATGCAGTCGGTGCCGCGCGACATCTACGAGGCCGCCGCCCTCGACGGGGCCAGCCGCACCACCACCCTGCTGAAGATCACCGTGCCGCTGCTCTGGGACACCATCCAGGTCGCCTGGGTCTACCTCGCCATCCTGGCGCTGGACGGCTTCGCGCTGATCCACGTGATGACCCGCGGCGGACCGAACTTCAGCACCGACGTGGTCGGCCTGCGGCTCTACACCGAGGCGTTCGGCGACTACAAGTGGGGCTACGCCTCGGCCATCGGCGTCGTGATGTTCTTCGTGACGCTGTCGGTGACCGTGCTGTCCCTGCGCCTGACCCGCCGCGAGAGGATCGAGCTGTCATGAGCGAGCACGTCGAGCGAATCATGATCTCGGCTGGTGCCGACGCGGAGCGCGGCGAGGTGGCGGCATGAGCACGGTGCAGGTGGCCACGCGCCCGCAGGAGAAGCAGGGCGCGGCCGTCCCGGAGCAGACCGGGCTGAGCGGGCGGCGGCTGTTCGACGGCACGCTCAACGTCTTCTCGCACGCCTTCCTGCTGCTGTGGGGCCTGCTCACGGCGGTGCCGCTGCTGTGGGTGATCATCAGCTCGTTCAAGGACGACGCCGAGATCCTCAACGACCCGTGGGGGCTGCCGGGGGCGCTGCGCTTCGAGAACTTCGCGCGCGCCTGGACCCACGCCAACATCGGGACCTACTTCGTCAACACCGGCATCGTGCTGGCCGGCTCGCTGACGCTGACCATGCTGCTCGGCGCGACCGCGGCGTACGCGCTGGCCCGCTACAAGTTCGTGGGCAACCGGCTGATCTACTTCGTGTTCGTCGGCGGCATGATGTTCCCGGTCGTGCTGGCGTTCGTGCCGCTGTTCAAGATCGTCGGCGGGGTCGGCCTGCGCGACAGCCTGCCCGGCCTGATGCTCATCTACACGGCGTACTCGCTGCCGTTCACGGTGTTCTTTCTCACCGCGTTCTTCCGCACGCTGCCCGACAGCGTCGCCGAAGCCGCCTACATCGACGGCTGCGGGCCGTTCCGGACCTTCTTCCGGGTCATGCTGCCGATGGCCAAACCCGGCCTGATCAGCGTGGGCATCTTCAACTTCCTCGGTCACTGGAACCAGTACCTGCTACCCGTCGTGCTGATCACCTCCGACGAGAAGCAGGTGCTCGCCCAGGGCCTGGCCAGCCTCGCCATCAGCGAGGGCTACCGCGGCGACTACTCCCGGCTGTTCGCCGGCCTCACCCTGGCCATGCTGCCGGTGCTGATCGTGTACGCGGTCTTCCAGCGGCAGGTGCAGTCCGGCCTGACCGCCGGCCAGATGAAGTAGCACATCCGCGCCATAGGGGACGCCCGTACGGGCGCGCGCCCGCCCGGATCCGCCTGCGGACCGAGGGCGGGCGTGCGCCGGCTTCGTACCGTCGAAGACAGCCGCGGCGAACAGACGCCGCACCGTCATCGAGGAGTTGACGAGGAGATGGCCTCATCGGGTCGGCGGCTTTACCGGCCGCGCCACGGACGCTGGATCGCCGGCGTGTGCGCCGGGCTCGGCGACCGCTTCGGGCTCCCGGCCTGGTTGGTACGGCTGCTGTTCCTGCTGTCGTGCCTGCTGCCGGGACCCCAGTTCATCCTCTACATCGTTCTCTGGATCATGATCCCGGAGCAGTGACCCGGGGCGGTCCCGCGGGATGCCGCGCCCGGTCCGGGCGCGGGTCCGCGGGGACCGCCGACACGGCTCAGCCCGCCTGCTCGTCCACGCCGCCGATGGCCCGGACCGCGTCCAGCGTGTCCGCCTCGGCGGCGCTCTTGTCCTCGCGGTAGCCCAGCACCCGCGCGAAACGCAGGGTCACCCCGCCCGGGTAGCGGGTGCTGCGCTGCACCCCGTCGAACGCGATCTCCACCACCAGCTCGGGCCGCACCCGCACCTGGAAGTGGTCGCGCTCGGTCGCCAGCGCCAGCAGCCGCTCGGTCTGCCAGCGCAGCATCGCGTCGGTCAGCCCCTTGAACGTCTTGCCCAGCATCACGAAGCCGCCCCGCCCGTCGCGGGCGCCCAGGTGCAGGTTGGACAGCCAGCCCCGGCGCCGCCCGTTGCCCCACTCCGCGGCCAGGATCACCAGGTCCAGCGTGTGCCGGGGCTTCACCTTCACCCAGCCCGCGCCGCGCCGTCCCACCTCGTACGCCGCGCCCGCCGCCTTCACCACCACGCCCTCGTGCCCGGCGGACAGCGCCGCCGCGAACGCCGCCCGGGCCTGCTCGGGCGAGTCGGCCAGGGTCCGCTCCACCCGCATCGCGGGCGGCAGCACGGCGTCCAGCGCCGCCCAGCGCGCGGTGCCCGGCTCGTCGATCCAGTCCGTCCCGTCCAGGTGCAGCAGGTCGAAGAAGTACGGCGTGAGCAGCCCCGAGGCGCGCTGCGCGGCCCGGCCCGAGGTCTCCTGGAACGGGCGCGGCCGGCCCGCGGAGTCCACAGCCAGCGCCTCGCCGTCCAGCACGATCGAGCGCACCGGCAGCGCGCGCAGCGCGGTCACGATCTCCGGCACCCGCGCGGTCAGATCGTCCAGGCTGCGGCTGAACACCGCCACGTCGTCACCGTCGCGATGCGCCTGGATCCGGATGCCGTCGAGCTTCGCGTCCACCGCGGCGGGCACCCCCGTCGCTGCCAGCGCCTGTTCCGGATCCGGCGCGGACTGCGCCAGCATCGGCGCCAGCCCCGTGCCGACCGACAGGCGCAGCGCCGACAGCCCCGGCTCCCCGGCGGTCAGCGCGGTGACGGCCACCGTCTTCAGGTCGCCCGACAGCAGCAGCGCCCGGCGTACGGCCGCCGCCGGCACCGTCGCGGCCTGCGCGATCGCGTCGGCCAGCAGGCCCGCCTGGGCGCCCTGCCGCAGCTCGCCGCCGATCAGCCCGGTGAGCAGCTGCTGCTCGCCCGCGGTGGCCGCACCGTAGAGCGCCGCAACCGCCTCCCGCCGCCGCGCCTGCGAGCCCTGGCCGCTGATCAGGCCCATCGACTCCAGGGCCGCGTCCACCGCGCGCACGTCGAGGGTGGCCTGCTCGGCCGGGGCGGGCAGCTCGCGCAGTGCCGCATACCCCACCCCGATCTGGCGCTGGCGCAGCTCGCCGCTCAGGTACGCGGCGCCCGCCGCGATCTCGACCGGGTCAACGCCCGCCGCCAGCTCACGCAGCGCGGCCGCGAGCAGCTCGATCTTGGCCTTGCGACCCGAGACGGCCGCCACGGCGGCCGAGGTGGCCGCGATCCCCGCGAACAGCATGTCCCCATCTTGGCAGCCCACCCCGACACGCCGGCACCCATGCACCACGAACCCGCGGCACCCTGCCCGCGCAGCGCCCCGCCCCGCCCGCACCCCGCCCCGCCCGCGTCCCGCCTGCGCGCCGTGCCGCGCCGAGCGGTGTTTTTAATAGACGTTGGCCTATCTGGATGACTTTTTGATGATCGAAGTTATCCGGATAGGCCAACGTCTATGGCAAAACGGGGTCGGGTCAGAAGATCTCGATGGCGTGGGGAGCGCGGGGCCAGGAGAAGGCGGGATCGGTGGCGGCAACGGCGCCGGGGCGCAGCTCGTCGACGCGGCCTGCGGTGGCGAGCGCGCCGAGGCTGTTGCCGCCGAGGTAGAGCGCGCTCAGGGTGGCGGTGTCCAGTCGCAGGTCGGGCGCGTCGGTGACCGGTACGCAGGTCGCGGCGTCCCGTCCGCCGCGCAGCCGGAACACGCCGCCACTGCCGGGCAGCAGGCCGTCGGTCACCTCCAGCACCACGTCGACGTCCACGGCGTACCGGCGGGCGCTCAGCGCGGCGGGCACGTCGACCAGGCGCACCCACAGGCCGTCGCCCAGGCGCATACCGAGCCGGCGCAGGTCGTTGACGAGATACTGCAGCGGCTCGTCGGCGGCGCCGAGCCACAGCCCGACGGTGCGGGTCAGGTCCACGTTGAGCAGGAACTCCCACAGCGCCGTGTACGCCGCCGGGGTCGTCGCCACCGTCTCCATGACGCTGACGTGCCCGTCGGGCCCGCCGGCGGACCACTGGGACCGGAACCGGTAGAGGGCGTAGCCGAGCACCGTGTCGCCGTCACGGCACAGCACGGCCTGCAGCGGCCCGGCGCCGTCACGGTGCCAGGCCTGGTCGGCGAGCCGGTAGTCCCACCAGCGGGAGTCGCGGGAGGCGAAGCCGGGCCGGTGCGGCAGCTGCCGCTCGTACACCGGCATGAGGTCGGCCCGGAAGTCCGCGGCGGGCCCGGCCCGCAGGGACAGCCCGTCGAGGCGGGACTTGTCGAACCGGGAGCCGTCGATGCGCACCTCGCGGCGGTCGATCTCGAAACTGAGCCGGCGGCTGGCCATGCCGTAGCCGTACCGGCCGTAGATGCTGCCCTCGCTGGCCCAGAGCACGGCCAGCGCCTCGCCCCGGTCGCGGATCTCGCCGAGCTGCCGGGTGAGCATGGTGGAGGCGACGCCGCGGCGGCGGTGCGTGCCGGAGACCACGACCGCGTTGACGAAGCCTGCCGGCAGGACGCCGCCGGGCACCGCCAGCTCGCGGCTGTACGTGCCCACGTGGCCCACGACGCGGTCGTCGTCGACGGCGAGCACGGCCCGTTCCGGCTCGAACAGGGCCCGCTCCTCGTCCCACTCCCGACCCCCGTCGTCGCTGAGGAACGAGCGCTGGACGAGCCGGTTGACGTCGTCGAAGTCGGCCGCGGTCGCGGCGCGGTAGGTCACCATACGAGCTTCATAACCCGTCGGGACGGGCCCGGCAACCGTATTCAGCCCGCTCGCGCGGCCCACCAGGCCTCGACGTCGGCGGCGAGCGAGCCGTCCCGGTCGGCGCGCTCGGTCAGCGCCTCCAGCCAGCGGCCGACCAGCTCGTGCACCTGGTGCAGGTCCTCGGGACGGACCCGCTGGTGCTCGGCGAAGTACGCCAGCAGCCCCTGCGTCTCCGGGCGCCCGGCGTCGCACTGCGGGCACAGCCCGACGGTCCGGGTGCGGCTGGACCGGGGCTGGGGGACCTGCGCGGTCAGGTACAGCGCCTCGGCACACGTGCCGCACCGGGTGCCGCTCGCGGCGACGACCTTCACGTCCGTCATCGCGCCGGCTCTCTCATGGACTGGCAGACCTGCACCGGAGCAGGTTACCGGGCGCCACTGTGCCCGCCCCCGCGAGGCCTACGTGTCGCGGCGCCCGGCACCGCCCCGCTTTGCGATCGACGTTGGCCTATCTGGATGAGCCCGATCGCGAAAAAGTCATCCAGATAGGCCAACGTCGATCAAAAACCAGTGGGGGCGAGGAGTGCGGAGTGGAGGGCGGCGGGGTCGGGGGAGGAGGGGAGGGCGGCGAGCCAGGCGGCAGCGGCTGCGGCGTCGCCGGCGGGGCGCAGCACGGTATCGGGCCAGCTCACCGCGATCGCGGCGGACAGCTCGGCGGCGAGCGGGGTGTCGTTGGTGAGCAGGCCGCCGCCGCGTACCAGGACGCTGGTCTCGCCGGGCTCGCGGACCATGGCGACGGTGTCGGCCAGGTGCGCCGCCCCGCGCTGGACCAGGTCCACCGCGGCCGGGTCGTCGGCGTCGTAGAAGCCGAGCACCAGCGGGGCGAGCCGGGCCAGCGCGATCGGCGGCGCCTTCACCACGGCCTGGACCAGCGCGGCGGCCGTGTCGCGGCGGCGCGGGGCGAGCTCGGCGGTGCCGAGCAGCTCGGTGAGCACGCCCGCGGCCAGCGGGCTGGGGGCGCGCTCCTTGTCGAGGTCGCGCAGCGCGGCGCGGACCGCCTCCCGGCCCAGCCAGTAGCCGGAGCCGAGGTCGCCGAGCAGCCAGCCGTGGCCGTCGGCGACGTGGTCGAGCCGGTGCCCGCGTACGCGCGCGGCGATCGCGCCGGTGCCCGCGACGACGACGGTGCCGTCGGGATCGGGGGTGCCGGCCGCGTACGCCGCGAGCACGTCGCTGACCAGCTGCGGCTCGCAGCGCAGGCCGGTCGCGCCCCAGGCCTGGTGGAAGGCGTCGCGCAGGGCGGCGTCGGCGTCGAGCTTGGTGTAGCCGGCCATGCCGAGCACGGCTCCGGTGACGTCGCCGGGGTCGACGTCGGCGAGCGCGTCGCGGACGGCGGCGGACAGCTCGGTCAGCGCGGCGGCGCCGTGGGTGGTGGGGTTGCCGCCACCGGCCCGTCCGGTGCCGAGGCGGTGCCCGTCGGGGGCGGCCAGCACGGCGCGGGTGCTCGTGCCGCCGATGTCCAGTCCCAGCACCAACTTGTCCGGCATATCAGCTCGTTCCTCCCCCAAACGGTCAGCGCTGGTGTGGCCTAAGCGGCATTCATGCTCCCCGCACTGGCCGTTTCGAGCAAGCGCCGGGCAGCATCGCCAGGTAACGGTTTAAAAAATTCGCCCACGGACTTGACAAGAGGGGGGCTCTAGTAAGAACTTTTACCACTAACAGTTAACTTCCTTTCGGTTAACTGTTCGGGACCCGGTCAGTAGGAGAAACAGTGGTGGAGCGCGTGGAACCAGTCGCGGCGGCACAGGCCGCCGGGGTGGAGATCCCGCACGCCCGGCTCGGCCTGGACCGTCCCGACAGCGTGCTGGTCCGGGTGCGCGCCCAGCTGCCCGAGTTCACCGGCGCCCTGCAGCGCGTCGCCGAGCAGGTGCTCACCGACCCGGCCGGCGCCGCCCGCGCCACCATCGTCGAGCTGGCCGAGCGCTCGGGCACCTCGCCCGCCACGATCACCCGCTTCTGCCGCGCCCTGGGCTTCGAGGGTTATGCCGACCTGCGCCTGGCCATCGCCGGGGAGACCGGCCGCGCGGCCCGCTCGGCGGGCTGGGCCGAGGACATCGGCCGGGCCATCGAGCCGGGCGACCCCCTGGAGCGCGTACTCGGCCAGATAATGGCGGCCGACACCCAGGCGATGCGGGACACCGCCGCCATGCTCGACCTCGCCGAGGTGGAGCGGGCCGCGGCCGCGATCGCCTCGGCCAACCGCGTCGACATCTACGGCGCGTCCGGCTCCGCCCTGGTCGGCGCCGAGATGCAGTTCTCGCTGCACCGCATCGGCATCGCCGCGTGGACCTGGCCCGACGTGCACAACGGCCTGGCCAGCGCCGCGCTGCTGCGCACCGGCGACGTGGCGCTGGGCATCTCGCACACCGGGCAGACCCGGGAGACCGTCGAGATGCTGGCCGAGGCCGGCTCGCACGGCGCGATCACCATCGCGCTGACCGGCTTCCCGCGCTCGCCGCTGGCCGAGCTGGCCGACATCGTGCTGCTCACCGCGAGCCAGGCCACCTCGTTCCGGCCGGACGCGCTGTCCGCGCGGCACCCGCAGTTGGTGGTGCTGGACCTGCTCTACATCGCGGTCGCGCAGCGCACCCACGACCGTTCGCACACCGCGTTCCAGCGCACCGCCCGCGCGGTGGACGCGCACCGTTTCAGCAACGGCCAGGGCCGGGAGGGCGAGTCGTGACCGCCCCCGCCGCCGTGCTGCCCCCGACCGTGCTCGACCTGTTCGAGCACTGGGCCGACACCACACCGAGCAACGGAGCCCGGTGTGGTGCCGCACCGATCCCCGGTGCGGCCGGGTCCGCCGCGGGTCCCCCCGCGCGGAACGTGGGAAGTCGCCTGGCGCGCCGCATGAGCGACGTGCCGGCACGAGCCACGTTCCGGCGGAACGTGGGGAGTCGCTTGGTGCGCCGCCTGAGCGGCGGCGTGCCGGGACGAGCCACGTTCCGGTGCCACCTGCACCGCCTCACCACTTCCTCGAGTCACGATCCTCGCGACCCGAATCTGAGGAGACAATGATGTCCAACCACACCGACAGCCCGTCGGCCCTGAGCCGTCGCAGCGTGCTGCGCCGGACCGCGGCCGTCGGCCTGCTCGCCACCCCCGCCGCCGGCCTGCTCTCCGCCTGCGTCGGCGGCGGCAGCGAAGAGCCCACCGCTCAGGCGACCGGCACGAAGTCCGCTGAAAACCCGCTGGGCGTCGACACGAAGGCCCCGGTCGAGGTTGTGATCTTCGATGGCGGTCTCGGCACCAAGTACGCCACCGACGTGCACGTGCCGTCGTACCAGAAGCTGTTCCCCGAGTCGAAGGTGAACTTCTCCTCGACGCAGGAGGTCTCGACCACCCTGCAGCCGCGGTTCGCCAGCAACACCCCGCCGGACATGGTCAACAACGCCGGCTCGAAGCTGATGGACCAGGGCAAGCTCGTCGAGGCCGGCCAGGTGGCCGACCTGTCCGACCTGTTCGGCGCCGCTTCGCTGGACATCCCCGGCAAGACCGTCGGTGAGACCCTGATCCCGGGCACCATCGAGCAGGGCACCTTCAACGGCAAGCCGTACGTGCTGAACTACGCCTACACGGTGTTCGGCCTGTGGTACTCCGGCAAGCTGTTCAAGGACAACGGCTGGACCGCGCCGACCACCTGGGCGGACTTCACCGCGCTGCTGGAGAAGATGAAGGCCAAGGGCATCACCCCGTACTCGTACGCGGGCGCCAACGCGGCCTACTACCAGTACCTGGTCATCCTGACCACCGCCGCGAAGATCGGCGGCCCGGACGTCCTCAAGGCGATCGACAACCTGGAGAAGGGCGCCTGGACGAACGACGCCGTCAAGAAGGCCGCCGAGCTGTGGGCCGAGGTCGGCGCCAAGTACGGCGACAAGGCGCACCTGGGCCTCAAGCACACCGAGGTGCAGCTGCAGCAGAACCAGTACAAGGTGGGCTTCTACCCGTCGGGTTCCTGGCTGGAGAACGAGCAGTCCAAGGACACCCCCGAGGGCTTCGACTACCAGGTGATGGCGATCCCGTCGGGCACCACCGCCGACAAGCTGCCGGCGACCGGCCTCTACGCCGCCGCGGGTGAGATGTACTTCGTCGCGTCCAAGGGCAAGAACGTCCAGGGCGGCAAGGAGTACCTGCGTCACATGCTGTCGAAGGCGGGCGCGAAGGGCTTCACCGAGCTCACCAAGTCGCTCACCGTCGTGCAGGGCGCGGCCGAGGGGCTGACCCTCTCGCCCGGTCTGTCCTCGGCCAACACGGTGCTGACCGCGGCCGGTCCGGCCAACTTCAGCTTCCGCTGGGACGCCTGGTACAAGAACCTCGACGACGAGTGCCGTGCCGCCACCAACAAGCTGATGTTCCAGGGTGGCACCGCGGACGAGTTCTGCACCCGGATGCAGGCCGCCGCCGACAAGACCGAGAAGAAGTTCTCCCGCTAACCCTCGAAGCCGGAGTCATTGATCATGCGGCAAGGTAAGTACCCGTTCGTCATCGGGTTCCTGATCGCACCACTCGCGTTGTACGCGATGTTCGTCCTGCGCCCGATCGCCGCGGCGGTCCAGGTGTCCATGACGAACTGGAGCGGCCTGTCCCCGAATTTCGACTACGTCGGGTGGGAGAACTTCACCAAGCTCCTCAACGACGACAAGGTATGGCTGGCGGCGAAGCACCACGTCTTCCTGCTGGTCACCTTGCCGGTGATCACGATCGCCCTCGCCCTGTTCTTCGCGTTCCTGCTGAACATGGGCGGGGGCACCCGCGGCGGCACGATGACCGGGGTCTGGGGGTCGAAGTTCTACCGGGTGGTGTTCTTCCTCCCCCAGGTCCTGGCCGTCGTCATCGTCGGCGTGATCTTCGGCCGGGTGTACGCGCCCGACGGCAGCGGCATCCTCAACCGCCTGCTGGAGACGGTCGGCATCGACGCGGTCCAGTGGATGGCCGAGTGGGGCCTGTGGTCCATCCTCGGCGTGCTGGTCTGGCAGGCGGTCGGCTTCTACGTCGTGCTGTTCGCGGCGGGCATGTCCAGCATCCCGGCGGAGATCTACGAGGCGGCGGTGATGGACGGCGCGAGCCGGGTCACCATCTTCTTCCGGGTCACCATCCCGCTGCTCATGGAGACGGTCAAGGTCGCCTGGGTGTACCTGGGCATCATCGCCATGGACGCGTTCGCGCTGGTCATGGTGCTCTCCATCGACGAGGGCGGCCCCGACGGCGCGACGACCGTGCTGCCGGTGCAGATCTACAAGACCGGCATCCGCGACTCGGAGTACGGCTACGCGTCGGCGCTGGGCGTGGCGCTGGCCGTCTTCACCATCATCTTCGCTGTGCTCTCCCTGCGGGGCGGCAAGCGCAACGCGGTCGAGCACTGAGGGGACTGTCGTGGCAACAAAGACCGTCAAGCGTGAAGCCGGTGTGCTGAACAAGCTGTCCCACGTCGCCCTCGTGGTGTGGGCCATCCTGATCATCTACCCGCTCGTCTTCACGTTCCTCGCGGCGTTCAAGAGCAACACCGAGATCTTCATCGGCAACCCGTTCGCGCTGCCGAGCGAGTGGAGCTTCGGCTCGTTCACCCGCGCCTGGACCGAGGCGAGGATCGGCACCTACTTCCTCAACAGCCTGGTCGTGGTGTTCTTCGGCACCGCGGGCACCATGCTGCTGGGCGCGATGGCGGCGTACGTGCTCGCGCGCTACGAGTTCGTCGGCAACCGCTTCATCTACTTCCTGTTCATCGCGGGCCTGGCCTTCCCGGTGTACCTCACCCTCACCCCGCTGTTCCTGGTGGTGCAGGACCTGGGCAAGCTGTTCGGCCCGAACTTCGGGCTGGGCTCGCACACCGCGCTGATCCTGGTCTACATCGCGTACTCGCTGCCGTTCACCGTGTTCTTCCTGGCCGCGTTCTTCAAGACGCTGCCGAACGCGGTCGCGGAGGCGGCGATGATCGACGGCGCGTCGCACACCCGCCTGTTCTTCCGGGTGATGATGCCGATGGCCAAGCCCGGCCTGATCAGCATCACCATCTTCAACGTCATCGGCCAGTGGAACCAGTACGTGCTGCCTGTGGCGCTGCTGCCCGGCGGCACCCAGCCCGACGGCACCGACGGCCGCGACAGCTGGCTGCTCACCCAGGGCATCGCCAGCATCTCCACCTCGGCCGGCTACCAGGCCGACTGGCCCGCCCTGTTCGCCGCCCTGAGCATCGCGATCATCCCAATGATCATCATGTACACCATCTTCCAGCGCCAGATCCAGTCCGGCCTCACCGCCGGCGCGGTGAAGTAACCCCGCCCCGCGCGGACCTGCTCAAGATCGCGAAGATCTTGCGCGAACTGTTGGGGATATGCCCGGAAGGGGCGTGTCGTACCCACAGTTCACGCAAGATCGTCGCTTTTCAGTCGGGGCGGGCGGCGGAGCAGTAGGCGTAGAGGTGGGTCTGGGGAGTGGTGGGGACGGTGGGGATCGGGGCGGGTTCCCAGAGGTCCGCCCTGAGCTCCTCGACGACGAAGCCGTGGCGGTTCAGCAGGTGGCGCAGGTCTTCGCGGGGGTACGCGGTCAGCGGGACCTGGGTGCCGAGGAAGTCGCGCAGCAGGTGATCGGTGTCGCCTTCGACCATGCCGAGGGCGAAACAGCCGTCGTGGGCCAGCACGTGGTGGATGTCGTCGAGGGCCTTCTCCACGTCGGGGCGGGGGAGCATGAGCAGCGAGAAGAAGGCGACGACGCCGTCGAAGCGCTGCTGGGTGGGGTGCAGGCCGTCCAGGTCGAACAGGTCGCGCTCGACGAAGATGGCCTCGGGCACGGTGTGCCGGGCCAGTTCCAGCATCACCGGTGAGGTGTCGATGCCGACGACGTGCATGCCGCCGTCGATGAGCTGGCGCGCGGTGGGCTCGCCGGAGCCGCAGCCGACGTCGAGCACCAGCGGCTTCTCCCGGCCGGCCAGGCGGTCCATCAGCCACCGGCCGGCGGCGAGCTGGCCCGGCCGGTCGGCGAACGCCTCGCTGTAGGTCGCGCCGATCCGATCGAACACCGGTCCAGACTCGGTCATATGTCCCTTATAGCCGTCATCCTCCGCGGGCGGAGCGGAATCGGCATGTCGGCCCCGACCAGCACAATGGTCGGCGTGACGGTGATCGCGGTGGTGGCGGACGGCAGCGGCGGCGGGGTGCTGCGCCCGCTGGACGCCGCAGGCCACCCCACCGGGCCGGACGAGCCGGTGGCCGACCTGGCCGCCGCCGTCGCGGCGCGCGAGAGCGCCGGGCCGCGCTGGCTGTGGGGCGCCACCGAGCACGTCTACCCGCCGCTGCTGGAGCGCGGGGTGCGGGTGCGCCGCTGCCACGACGCCGAGCTGGCCGAGGCGCTGCTGCTGGGGTACGCCGGCCGCTACGGCGAGCCGCGCTCGGCGGCTGCCGCGTACGCCCGGCTGGTGGGCGCGCCGGTGCCCGCCGACCAGGCGGCCCGCCCCGCCCAGCCGCCCGGTGACCGGCAGGGCACCCTGTTCGACGACACGCCCGCCCCGGCCGGGCCGCCCGCCGGCGTCGCGCCGCTGGACGCGCTGGTCGAGGTGTACCGTGACCAGCTCGCCCGGATCGCCGCCGTCGAGCACCCGCAGCGGATGCGGCTGCTGGTCGCGGCCGAGTCGGCCAGCGCGCTGATCGCCGTCGAGATGGGGCACACCGGCCTGCCCTGGCAGGCACGCACCCACGACGAGATCCTGGTCGGGCTGCTCGGCGAGCCGTCGCCGATGGGCGGCCCGCCGCGCCGGCTGGCCGAGCTGTCCGCGCGCATCGCCGAGCTGCTGAACGCACCCGGCCTGCACCCGGACTCGCCCGCCGAGCTGCGCCGGGCGCTGCGCCGGGCCGGGATCGACGTGCCCAACACCCGCTCCTGGACGCTGCGCGCGGTCGACCACCCGGTGATCGGGGTGCTGCTGGAGTACAAGGAGCTCTACCGCATCTGGACCGCGCACGGCTGGAGCTGGCGCGAGCAGTGGGTGCGCGACGGGCGTTTCCGGCCCGCGTACGTGGTCGCGGGCGTGGTCTCCGGCCGCTGGGCCACCCGGGGCGGGGGAGCGCTGCAGATCCCGAAGGCGGTGCGCGGCGCGGCCCGCGCCGACCCCGGCTGGCGGCTGGTCGTGGCCGACGCGGGCCAGCTCGAACCGCGCATCCTGGCCGCCGTGTCCGGCGACGCCGGGCTGGCCCGCGCCGCCGCCTCCGGCGACCTCTACGCGGCGCTGGCCGCCGAGTCCTTCCAGGGCGACCGGGCCAAGGCCAAGCTCGCCCTGCTCGGCGCGATGTACGGGCAGACCGGCGGCGCCGCCGCGCCCGCGCTGGCGGCGCTGCGCGGCAGCTACCCGAAGGCCTGGACGTACGTCGAGACGGCCGCGCGCACCGGGGAGACCGGCGGGCTGGTGCGCTCGTGGCTGGGCCGGACCTGCCCGCCGTCGGCGCTGGAGTCGTCCTGGGCCGACGAGGGCGCCTCGGGCCGCTCACGGGGCCGGTTCACCCGCAACTTCGTCATCCAGGCCACCGCCGCCGAGTGGGCCGCCTCGCTGCTGGCCACGCTGCGGGCGCGGCTCTGGGACACCCGCGCGGAGCTGGTCTTCTTCCAGCACGACGAGGTCATCGTGCACTGCCCCGCCGCGGAGGCCGACCTGGTGGTGGCCGCGCTGGAGGCGGGCGGGCAGGCGACGGGGGAGCTGCTGTTCGGCGGCTCGCCGGTGCGCTTCCCGCTCACCGTCGCCGTGGTCGACTCCTACGGTGACGCGAAGTGAAGCGGCACCCTCGAACGATCGCAGCCCCGTCCACGGGCTGGACGGGGCTGCGGTGGCGGCGGTCAGATCTCGATGTCGAACCGCTTGAGCAGGGCCGGGGCCAGCAGGCCCGCTCCGGCGAGCAGTGAGATCACGGTGAAGACCGAGCGCAGCACGGTGGTCTCCACCTTGCTGCCCGCCTCGATGGCGAACGTGTCCGGCATGCCGATCATGCGCCACATCCGGCGGCCGGTCGGGATCGGCCACAGGATCGGCACGCCCGCGCGGGTGATGATGTCGCCCATCAGGTGCACGACGCAGCCGACACCGACCGCCAGGCCGATCATCGGGTATCCGCGCTCGATCGTCGGCAGGAACTCGTAGGCGAAGTACGCCGCCGCGGCCGAGGTGAGCGTGACGATGACCCAGCCGGCCCGGTCGGCCCACTTGTCGAACAGGCCGCGCAGCGCGAAGCCGAACATGAAGAACAGGATGCCCATCACGGCCCACTTGCCGTAGTGGGTGCACAGCCAGGTCGCACCGAAGCCCATCAGCGCCGCGAACGGCAGTGTGTGGGTCAGCGTGCGGTGGCCGTTGGTCCGGTCGGGGTCCTTGCTCAGCTTGGTCGCGGTATAGACGCCGACCGAGATCTTCTCGACCACCTCGGCGACGAACAGCGAGGCCACGCCGAAGCTGCGGGACACCGTGGAACCGCCCTGGCCCTTGGTGACCTTGCCGGACATGTCCAGGTCGGGCAGCAGCGCGCCGCCCGCACACACCGCGGCGCCGATGGCGATCGTGGTGGCCGACTGCGGGTAGTCGAAGAACTGGGCCGCCACCCAGGACCCCGCGAGCCACGTGGCCGCGCCGGACAGCGCGTGCTGTGGACCCATCATGATGTTTCGTTCCTCCCCATTGCCGCCACATCTGCGTGCGTTGCGATCAACGCGCGCACACTGTGTCAAACATGGGTGTCCGGATGCAATCGGCCGGACCTCCATAGCAGACGGTGCCGGACGCGTCACTCAGGGCGCGCGGGCGTGCCGTAACGATCACGCGCGACAACGCCCAGCTCATCGCGGAGCGCATTCTCCGTCAGGGCGTACGGGTGGCGCGGGTCGAGCCGTTCCGGCGTTGTCGGATCCCCGTCATCGTCGACCGGTAGGCCGGTCACGACCCGTTCCGCGGTGGGCACCGCCACCCACGACCGGCCGTCCCACATCACGTCGTCGCCCGCGTACGCCCCCGCGATGCCGGTGCCGGTCAGGTGGTCCCAGGCGTGACCCAGCTCGTGGTGGAGCACCACGACCGGCGGCGCGTCACCGGCCAGCGCGTCGAAGCCGGGCTCGTAGTCGATCGCGTACCGGTCGTCGTCGCCGTCCGGTCCGGCATGCCCGTTGGCGGTGCCCGCGGGCAGCTCCCGGACGGTGAGCGAGTCCGGGCCGTCGCCGGGCAGCCAGCCGTCCCCGGTGGCCAGCTCCGCGTCGAGCTCGGCGAGCAGGCGCCGCCCGGTCGGCGAGGCGCGCAGCAGATCCAGATCGGACTCGACGCGCGCGACGAAGTCCGGCGAGCCCTCGATCCGCAGCGCGCCGCCGGGCGCCGACGCGGGCGCGAGGTGCGCGATCTCGGCGCCGGCGGCGTCGTCGGACGCGTCGTGGTAGGCGCGGTCGGTGCCGGTGGAGCCGTCGAGCAGGTCGCCGCCCGCACCGCCGGTCAGCGTGTCGTCACCGTCCCCGCCGAGGAGCACGTCGCCGTCCCGGCCGCCGGACAGGTGGTCGCGGCCGTCCCCGCCGCGCAGCAGGTCCGCCCCGCCCAGCCCGTACGCGGTGTCGTCGCCGTCGCCGCCGTCGAGCACGTCGCCGCCCGCGCCGCCGTCCAGGTAGTCCCGGTCGGCGCCGCCCAGCAGCAGGTCGTCGCCGTCGCGGCCGAGCAGCGCGTCCCGGCCGCCCGCGCCGTGCAGCAGGTCGCCGCCGGTGACCCGGTCGTCCCCGGCCCCGGCCAGCACGGTCACCGGGACGCCCACCGCGGGGTCGACCTCGACCGTGTCGCGCCCGCCGCCGGTGCGTACGACCAGGCGGCCGGAGGCGACCGCCGCCACCTGCGCGTCGTCGACCAGCACCAGGGTCCGGCCCGCCGCGTCGATGGTGACCCGCACCGTGTCGTCGCCCGCGCCGGTGTTCACCAGCGTCAACCCGTCCGGCGAACCGGCGCGGGCGCGGAACGGTCCGGCGACGTCGGTGGTCGAGCCGTCGGCGAACTCCGTGCCGTCGGTGGTGGTCGACGTGCCGGTGGTGACGACGGTCGCGGTGCCGGAGGGCTCGGGTTCGGGCAGCGCGGGCATGGGCGGCAGGCGAGCGGCCAGCGCGTGCCAGCCCGCGGCGACGGCTGCCAGCTCGGTCTCGGCGTCGCGGGTGGCGGTGTCGAGGTCACCGCGCAGGTCGGCGGCCTCGGCGACGGCGGCGTGCACGCGGCGCGCCTGCGCGGGGCCGGTCACCGCGAACAGCATCCGCTCCGGCCCGCCCTGGTGCGGCACGGCCGCCGCGAGCCGGGCCAGCGACTCGTCAAGGTGCCGCTGCACCGCCTCGGTGCGCCCGGCCAGCGCCTCCAGCGCCCGTGCGGCGCGCGTGGCAAGGTCCCGCGCCGCTGCGGCGTCGGCGGCCAGCAGGGCGCGACGGGCGTCGTACGCGTCGGCGTCGGCGCCGCTCCACCCGGCCCGCTCGGCGGTGGCCGTGGCCAGCTCGACGGCGGTGTCGCCGGCCGTGTCGGCACAGGCGCGCCACTGCCGGGCCGCGGCCAGCAGCGGCGCGGCCAACACCGCCGGCGTCCACACCGGAGGCGTCGCCAGCAGTACTGCTCCGGGAGCGGCGTCACCGGCTCCCGGGCCGGACGGTCGCGGACCCCGCGAGGCCGAGGGCAGGGTCCTCATGGCGCACCCCGCTCGGCCCGCCCGCGCGCGAGTTCCGGCCCGGGCACCGGACCGGCTGGCCAACCGCCCACTGATTCCCACCCGGGCACCGGACCGGCCTGTCCGGTCGCATCCGCGGATCCCAGGGGGCGGACGGCGGTCAGGCCCGCTGCGGCCCGGTCGTCGGCGTGCCGGTGCCGGGCGGTGACCAGGTAGAGCCGGTCGGCATCGTCGAGCAGGCGGTCCGCCAGGCGTGCGATCGCACCGGACGCCTCCCGGGCCGCCGCGCCGTGCGTGTCGGCGACCCGCGCGTCCACACCGGTGGCGTGGCCGGGCGGCGGCGGGCCGGTCCGGTGCAGGTCCGCGCCGAGTGCCTCCAGGCACGCCGCGAGCGCCAGGGTCCGGGCCGGCTCGCCCGCGAGCTGCGTCATGCCGACGAGGGTGGCACCGTGCGAGGGGCGGCACAACGCCCCTCGCACGAGCTGTGGATAACTCCGGTCAGGACACCGGGCTGCCTGCCGCGGCCGGGGCCAGGGTCCGGGCGATCAGGTCGGTGAGCAGCTGCGGGCCGTGCTCGGTGAGCACCGACTCCGGGTGGAACTGCACGCCCGCGAAGCCCGGCCCGCGCAGCGCGTGCACGAACCCGGTGCCCTCCTCGCGGGAGACCTCCACGTCGCCGTACGCGGTGGCCAGCAGCGGGCCGGGTGCGACCGCGGTGAAGGTGGAGTAGAAGCCCACCCGGTGCGTCGTGCCGAACAGGTCGACGTCGCAGGGCAGGCCCTGGTAGGGCACGTCGCGCCGGTGCATGGGCAGGCCCAGCCGGCGGCTGAGCACCTGGTGGCCCAGGCACACGCCGAGCAGCGGCGCGCGGCGCGACAGCCGTTCCTCGACCACCCGGCCCAGCGCGGCGACCCGCGGGTCGGTCTCGTCGGCCGGGTCGCCCGGCCCCGGCCCCGCCACCACCAGGTCGTACGAGCTGAGCGGGCCGATCGCGGTGGTCGGCTGGACGGTGACCCGCATGCCGAGCGAGCGCAGCACGTGGCCGAGCATGCCGGTGAAGGTGTCCTCCGCGTCGACGATCAGCGCGGTGCGCCCGACCAGCGGGCCGGTCTGCGGCTCGGGCGCGCGCTCGGCCAGCCAGAACTTCGACAGCCGGTCGTTGCGGGCCAGCAGCGTCGTGCGTACCGCCGGGTCGCCGGCCAGGGTGCCGATGTCGGCGCCGCCATCGGCCACGGGCGCGGTGCGCAGGCCCAGGGCGGTGAGCACGCCGCCGGCCTTGGCGTGGGTTTCGGCGACCTCGCCGTCCGGGGTGGAGTCGCGCACCAGTGTCGCGCCCGCCTTGACCGCGATCCCGCCGTCGGGGGCGATGTCGGCGCAGCGGAACAGGATCGGCGCGTCGAGGGTCTGCCCACCGTCGGCGTCGCGGCCGAGCAGCGCCAGCACGCCGCCGTAGTACGCGCGCCCGCTCGTCTCGTAGCGGGCGATGACCCGGGCGGCGTTCTCGATGGGGCTGCCGGTCAGCGTCGGGGCGAACATGGTCTCCCGCAGCACCTCGCGTACGTCCAGCTCGGTGCGCCCGGCCAGCAGGTACTCGGTGTGCGTCAGGTGCGTCATGTGCTTGAGGTAGGGGCCGAGCACCTGGCCGCCGCGCCGGGCGACCACGGCCATCATCTTGAGCTCCTCGTCCAGCACCATGGACAGCTCGTTGACCTCCTTGCGGTCGCTGAGGAAGCGCAGCAGCGTCTCGCGCCCGTCCGGGCCGGGGGCGAGGTCGCGGTGGCGCAGGGTGCCGGAGATCGGGTTCATCATGACCAGGCCGTCGTCGACGCTGACGTGGCGCTCGGGCGACGCGCCGACCAGGGTGCGCCCGCCGGGCACGTGCACCAGGAACGACCAGTACACCCCGCGCTCGCCGGTGATCAGGCGGCGCAGCGCGGCCCCGGCCAGCAGGCGCGGGTCGGCGTCGGTGCGGGCGCGGGCGGTGCGGTGGATGACGAAGTTGGAGCCCGCGCCGTGGCCGATCTCGTCGCGCAGCACCGCGCCGACCAGCTCCCGGTAGGCCGCGTCGTCGATGTCGAAGCCGAGGTCGGTCACGTCCGGCACGACGTCGGGCAGCGCGGCGACGGCCTCGTCCAGCGGGATGCGGTCGTACGCCTCGACGCTGAGGCAGGCCAGCGGGGTGCCGTCGTCGATACACGCGAAGCCGCGCTCGGCGAGCTGGCGGTAGGGCACCAGCGCGAGCGTGCGGGGGCCGGCCTCGTCGCCGGCGGCCTGCTCGGGCAGCGGGATGTCGGCCAGCCGTGCCACGGTGGACAGCGGGCCGCGCAGCACCTCGAGATGCTCGGAGCCGTCGCGGCGCAGCAGCGCGAACGGCCCGGGATCGGGCGCGCCGAGCAGGTCGTGGAGCAGGTTCATCGGTGGTCTCCCGGTTCGGATGGCCGTGCGCCGGGCGACAGGTGAAGCAGGGGCCGCCTCGACGAGGCGGCCGCGGTGTGGGTATGCCTACCCGCGCGTGTCGATGGCCGCCGGTCTGGCGCGCCACCACTGGTCGCGGGTGAAGGTCATGACGCAGACCGTACCGGCGCCGCGGACGACTGTCCAGAAACCACTCCGGCCTCCGCCGTTCGGGCAGGTCCGGCAGGATGAGTCACCGGTGGCGGCCGTCTCATTCGCGCTTGCCTATCCACTTTTCGGTGCGTGACGGGTAACATACCGCGAGTCACCACATGGGTGGCTGGAGGAGGACCGGTGGCGACGGGAGCGCGCGAGTGGCGGGTGGCGACCCGCCTCGGAGCCGCCGTCGCCGCACCGCTGACAGCCCTCGCCGCGACCTCCGCCGTGCTGGTGTACCAGGCCGTCGCCGACGCCACGGCCGCCGAACGGCTCGCCGGGGGCTCCGCGGCCGCCGAGCAGGCGTGGGGACGCGTGGTGACGACGTCGTTCCTGGTGGTGCTGGCTTTCGTGGGCGCGGTGGCCGTCTCCGTCGTGATCGGACGCAGCCTGCTGACCTCGCTGCGCGAGCTGCGCGGGCGGGCGCTGGCGCTGACCGCGGAGCTGCCCGCGACGTTCGACCGGGTGCGGTCCGGGCAGGACGAGCCGCCCGCCGACACCCCCGCCGAAGCCGGCGACACCGCCGCCCAGGTCGGCGACGCCCCTGCCGGTCCCGCCCGGGACGAGCTGGGCCAGGCCGCGGCGGCGCTCGACGAGGTGCGGCGCACCGCCGTCGCGCTCGCGGCCCGCCAGGCCCGCTCCCGGCACGCCGTCAACGGGATCTTCACCAACCTCGCCCGCCGCAGCCAGATCCTGGTCGAGCGGCAGCTGCGGCTGCTCGATGAGATGGAGCGCGACGAGCGCGACCCGGACCGGCTGTCGGCCCTGTTCAAGCTGGACCACCTGGCCGCCCGGCTGCGCCGCAACGACGAGAACCTGCTGGTCCTGGCCGGTGCCGAGCCGCGCCGCCGGTGGCGCGAGGGGGTGCCGCTCGCGGCACTCGCGCTGGCCGCGCTCTCCGAGATCGAGCAGTACGAGCGCGTGCGCGCCGACGTCGACGAGTCGCTGCACATCGCCGGTCACGCCGCGGCCGACATCGGCCACCTGCTGGCCGAGCTGCTGGACAACGCCACCGCGTTCTCCGCGCCGCACACCGCGGTGCGGGTCGGCGCTCACGCCGTGGACGGCGGCGCCCTGGTCGAGATCGTGGACGAGGGCATCGGCCTCGGCGAGCGGGCCC
Source organism: Catellatospora sp. NPDC049609 (assembly GCF_040675365.1). Lineage (NCBI taxonomy): Bacteria > Bacillati > Actinomycetota > Actinomycetes > Micromonosporales > Micromonosporaceae > Catellatospora > Catellatospora sp. NPDC049609. The sequence continues at coordinate 28,375 of NZ_JBFAOU010000079.1, forward strand.
TGGCCGAGGCGAACGCGCTGCTCGCGGTGCCGGCCGAGGTCGACGTGGCCAACAGCGAGCGGATGGGCCTGGTGGTGGTGAGCCATCTCGCCGCCCGGCACGGTCTGCGGGTGAGCCTGTCCTCGGTCGCCGGGGGCGGGACGCGCGCGGCGGCGGTGCTGCCCGCGGCGCTGCTGGTCGAGCCCGCCGGCGGCCGGGCCCGGCCCGCGCCGCCCACCGTCGAGCCGCCGCGCGCACCGCAGCGCCGGCGCGAGCCTGATCCGGCGGCCACGGCCGCCACCCTGACCCGCCTCTACGAGGGTGTACGACGCGGGCAGGCCGGAGACGGCGCAACGGCGCCGCCGCCGGAACCGGACGACCTCAAGGGGGAAGCATGACCACTGCCACGCTCAGCAAACCGGCCCAGGACCTCAACTGGCTGGTCGCCGGGTTCGCCGACCGGGTGCCGGGCGCGCGCCACGCGGTGGTCGCGTCCTCCGACGGCCTCGTGGTCGCCGTCTCGGCGAACCTCGACCGGGCCACCGCCGACCAGCTCTCCGCGGTCACCTCCGGCCTGCTCGGCATCGCGGGCTGCGTCGCGCAGCTGTCGGACGGTGACGAGGTGCGCCAGACGGTGATCGAGATGGCCCGCGGCTACTTCCTCACCATGGCCGTCCGGGACGGCTCGGTGCTGGCCGTGATCGCCGACAACGACGCCGACCTGGGCGTGGTGGGCTTCGAGATGGCGCGCCTGGCCAAGCAGACCGGCGAGATCCTCACCCCGGCGCTGCGCGCGGAGCTGCAGCGGGCGCTGCCCCGCTGAGCCTCAGCCGCGCTGCTCGGCGAACTCGATGAGCTTGTCGAGCAGCTTGTCCAGCTCCTCGACGGCCTCCTTCGGCACCTGGTCCTCGCGGGTCCACTCCTCGACCTTCTCCTGCAGATCCTCGGTGCGCTTGCGGACGTCCTCCCACTTGCCGGTCAGCATCTTGGGGGAGATGGCGGCGATCGCCTTGCGCACGTCGTTGGCCTGCCGCTGGGTGAACTGGTCGGCCTGGCGCAGCTCGTTCACCGCCCGGTTGAGCTGGTCGAGCAGCTCCAGCGCCTGCTGGATCGACTCCAGCGCCGACGGTTGGCGGCTGGGGCTGGGCTTGGCCGCGGCAGTGGTCCGCGCCGGCCGGGTCGGGGTGGGCGCGGCGTCGGCCACGTTCGGGGTCTCGCGCAGCGCCGACATGATGAGCAGCACACCGCTGACCAGGATGATCGCCATCACCAGGGCGATTGCCGCGACCGGGGTGCGGCCGCGGCGCGGCCGGGCGGGGCGGGCGGGCGGCGCCTTCGGCACGGGCTGCACGCGGGTGGCCGGGGCGGGCACCCGCGCGGCGCCCGCGATCGCGCCGCCGGTCGGGGCGAGCAGGGTGGGGTTCGGCATCGCGGCGGTGGGCGGCCCGGCCGGGGATGAGGGGACCGACAGGCCGCCGAGCGCGTGGGCGAGGTCGGCGGCGCGCGGCCGCCGCGCGGGCACCGGGTCCACCGCGGCCGCGATCAGGGCGACCACGGCGGCCGGCACGCCGGGCAGCGGCGGCACCGTCCGGGGCCGGGCGTGGGCGGACGCGAACTGCTCCCAGCTGTCGATGCCGTGGTGGCGCTGCCCGGTGACCATCTCGATCAGCAGCAGGCCGAGGCCGTACACGTCGGCGGCCGGGTCGGCGGCCTTCTGGCTGATCCGCTCCGGGGCGGCGTACGCCGGGGTGCCGATGATCAGCGCGCCGGTGGCGTCGGGCAGGCCGGTCATCGCGGAGATGCCGAAGTCGAGCACCTTCGCGCCGGTCGGGGTGAGCATGATGTTGCCCGGCTTGATGTCGCGGTGCACCACGTCCCGGGCGTGCGCGGCGGCCAGCGCCGAGGCGACCTGGGCGCCGACGACGGCCGCCTGCGCCCACGGCATCGGGCCGCGGGCCATCCGGTCGGCCAGCGACTCGCCGGTGAGCAGCTCCATCACCAGGTACGGCTCGACGTGGCCGTCGGGGAAGGCGACCTCGCCGAAGTCGTGCACGGCGGTGATGTGCGGATGGGTCAGCTGGGCCGCCGAGCGCGCCTCGCGCAGCGCGCCCGCCCGCAGGGCCGGGTCGGCGGCCATCGGGCCGGCCAGCACCTTCACCGCGACCGGGCGGCCGAGCACGAGGTCGTGGGCCTGCCAGACCTCCGCCATGCCGCCGCTGCCGATGCGGCGGTCGAGCAGGTAGCGGTCGTGAAGCTTCAAACCGGGGGTGAAGGCGGACATGGTGGACAACCGTACCCGGTCCCAGCCACCGGTGACACCGCGCGCGGGACTGCGTGATCCCCGTCGCGGGTGGTTATATTCCTGCCTATGTCTGACTCCCCCGGACCAGGGCTCGTCCCGGTGCGCCGCCGCCCGGCGGGGGCACCCGAGGACGCCACCCTCGACGACACGCCCAGCTCGCCCGATTCGCCGGTCGGCGCCGCCTCGCCGGAGGCCGGTGCGGCGGACACCCGGGCGGTGTGGCAGCGCTGGCGCCCGTCGGTGGTCACCGGGTTCGTGGTCTGGGCGAGCGGCATCCTGGCGTACTTCCTCGTCACCGCCGTCGCGTGGATGCCGACCGAGGGGCTGGACAGCAAGGCCGGCCCGGTGCCGACCACGTTCGGGCAGCTCGCCTCGTCGTGGAACCACTGGGACACGGTCTGGTACGTGATCATCGCGGACTCGGGCTACCAGTACGACACGCGCAGCACCGCGTTCTTCCCGCTCTACCCGATGACCGTGCGGGCGGCCAACGCGGTCCTGCCCGGCGGCACCTTCGAGGCGGGCCTGATCGTGGGAGCGCTGGCCTGCCTGGTCGCGCTCATCCTGGTGCACCGGCTGGCCACCGAGATGATCGGCGCCGAGGACGCCCGGCGCACCACGGTCTACCTGCTGGCCTTCCCGACCGGCTTCTACCTGGTCGCGGCGTACAACGAGTCGCTGTTCGTGGCGCTGGCGCTGGCCTCGCTCTACAGCATGCGCAAGGGCCGCTGGTGGTGGGCGGCGATGTTCGCCGGGTACGCCAGCGCCACCCGGATGGCCGGGGTCATGCTCGGCGCGGCCTTCGTCTACGAGTACCTGCGCCAGCACGGGTTCTCCGTGCGCCGGCTGCGCGACGCGGCGCGCGAGGGCCGGCTGGGGCGCGAGACGGCGCGGCTGTTCGACCGCGACGCGTGCGCGGTGGTGCTGGTCCCGGCCGGGCTGGCCGCGTACATGGTCTTCTGCTACCTGACCTTCGGCGACGCCCTGCACTTCCTGGAATCGCAGAAGGCCTGGTTCCGCTCCGGGTTCACCGCGCCGTGGCTGGTGATCGGCGACGTGGTCGACCTGATCAGCGGCAGCGAGTCGATCTACCACCCGGACGCGCTGCGCAACCTCGCCAACCTCACCACGGCCCTGGTGGTGCTGGCGCTGGTGGTGCTGTCCCTGGTGGGGCCGTGGAAGCTCGGCGCCGACCACGCGTACCTGGCGATCTTCGCGGCGATCATCATCCTGATGCCGCTGTCGAACCCGATCCACACCCACTACCCGATCAGCTCCACCTGGCGCTACGCGCTGGAGTGCACGGTGGCGTTCATGGTGCTGGCCAGGATGGGCCGCAACGCCCATTTCGACCGCTTCTACACCACCGCCATGCTCGCCCTGCAGGGTGCGATGGTCGTCGTCTTCGTCCAGAACAACTTCGTCGCCTAGCCGGCGGCGTATCGATCATGGCCGGGGCTCGGTGGTAATTCTCACCCGATCCCCTGAACGGGCCGGTCGATGATCGGCCGATCGTCCGTAATCTCCTCCGCCGATCGGTGATGCGGCCGTCACGTGCGGTCGCGGGCCGGGCGGCGGGGCAGGGTGTCCCACCGGGGGCGACGTCCACAGGGCGGCGCCCCCGCGGCGTTCCGGTGCCGGTCGAGGTCGAAGTCACGCTGCGACAACCGAAAGTAGTCGGGACCGCCGGGGCATGCGGGGTATAGCTAGCCTGCGAAGACGGTAGCTCCTGGCCGCACTCGTACATCCTGACGGGACGGAGTGAAGCATGACTACTTTCGGTGACGAAGAGCCGGTGGTGGGCCGGGCCCGGCCGCCCATGCCACCGGGGCAGCCGGCCCTCGGCCGCGCCGGGGTGCCGCGCCCCGTCGCGCCGCCGGTCGCCCCGGCGCCGACGGCCGGGAGAGCGACGGTAAGCCCGCCGGGGCGCGGGAAGAGACCCGTGGCCGCGGAGAAGTCGCCCGGGAACAAGCGCCGTCGCCGCCGGGCGCTGATCGCCGGCGCCATCGGCGTGGCGATCATGCTCAGCGGAGCCGGGCTGATCGCGGGCACCTACTTCTACGCCAAGGTGCCCCGGCCGGAGGAGCTGGCCCTCAAGGAGAACACCGAGGTGTTCTCCGCCGACGGCAAGCAGATCGCCAAGCTCGGCGCGGAGAACCGCAGCGTGGTGCCCATGGAGACGCTGGGCGAGCAGGTGCGCAACGCCCTGATCGCGGGCGAGGACAAGAACTTCTACCAGCACAGCGGCATCGACCTGTGGGGCATCGCCCGCGCCGCGTGGAACAACCTGACCGGCGGCGGGACCCAGGGCGCGTCGACCATCACCCAGCAGTACGCGCGGGCCGCCGCCGACGACCTGGAGATCACGTACGCGCGCAAGATGCGCGAGGCGGTGATGGCCCGCAAGCTGGAGCAGGAGTTCAACAAGTCGCAGATCATGGGCTTCTACCTGAACACGGTCTACTTCGGCCGCAGCGCCTACGGCGTCGGCGCGGCGGCGCAGGCGTACTTCGGCAAGGACGCCGCGAAGCTCACCGTGCCCGAGGCGGCGGTGCTGGGCGCGGTGCTGCGCCAGCCCGAGCCCAACGACGCGCACGACGGCTACGACCCGCAGCACAACCCGACCGCGGCCAGGGAGCGCTGGAACTACGTGCTCAACAACATGGTCGAGATGGGCTGGCTGAGCGCGGCCGACCGCGCGGCGGCGGAGTACCCGGAGAAGTCGCTGCGGCCGTACAAGCCGGGCCAGCACGCGGGCGAGTGGGGCTACCAGGACCGGCCCACCGGCAACGTCATCAACTACGTGGCCGACGAGATGCGGGCCTGGAACATCCCGGACTGGCGCAGCGGCGGATACCGGATCACCACCTCGATCGACTCGCGCGCGCAGGCGGCGCTGGAGAAGCAGATCAACCGGACGCACCGGTGGAAGAAGGCCTGCACCACCAAGGACGGCAAGGAGACCTGCACCGAGACGCTGGACGGCGTCGTCGACGGCAAGGGCACCAAGCTCGCCGGGCAGCCGGAGAACCTGATGGCCGCGGCGGTGGCGGTCGACCCGCGCAACGGCCGGGTCATCGCGTACTACGGCGGCAACGACGGCACCGGCATCGACTACGCGGGCAGCAACGGCACCGGCGACGACGAGTTCGGCGGCCACCCGCCCGCCTCCTCCTTCAAGATCTACACGCTGGCGGCGGCGCTGGAGAACGGCTACTCCATCAAGAGCCACTTCGACTCGTCGCCGCTGTCCAAGAAGAACGGCGACGAGGCCGACGTGCAGAACTCGGGCCGCGACAACGACGCGAGCTGCGGAAAGTACTGCACGCTGGAGCTGATGACGGTCAAGTCGTACAACGTGCCGTTCTTCAAGATCGCCCGGGACATCGGCCCCGAGAAGGTGGTCGACCTGGCCCGGCGGGCGGGCGTCACCACCATGTGGACCAACGACGGCAAGGCCCAGCACCTCGGCCGGGACGGGGCCAAGACCGGCCCCGACACCTTCTACTACCAGGTCGGCTTCGGCCAGTATCCGATCACCGTGCTGGACCACGCCTCCGGCGCGGCGACCTTCGCCGCCCACGGCATGTACCGCAAGCCGCACTTCGTGGTGAGCGTCGAGCGCAAGGACCGGCAGACCGGCGAGTGGAAGCCGGTGGAGGGGCTGGGCGAGAAGGTCGAGTCGCGCAAGGCGTTCACCACGGAGATCGCCGACGAGGTGACCTCGGTGCTGAAGCAGATCCCCGGCGCGCACGCGCTGTCCGGGCGCGACTCCGCGGGCAAGACCGGCACCTGGGAGAACGGCCAGCGCAAGGCCAACGGCGACAAGCGGTACCCGGGCAAGAACGCGCACGCCTGGTTCGTCGGGTACACCCCGCAGATCGCGGCCGCGGTGTGGGTCGGCAACGTCCGCGAGGAGAAGCCGATCGTGGACAAGAACGGCGACAACATCGCCGGGGCCAAGCTGCCGGGCCAGATCTGGGAGGACTTCATGAACGAGGCGCACCGCGCCATGGACCTCAAACCGGAGAAGCTGGCCGACGGCACCGACGGCAACCTCGGCGACCCGGACAAGGGCGACGGCGCCTCGCCGTCACCCGAGCCGCCGCCCTCGCCCTCCCCGAGCTGCCTGCCGGGCGAGTGCGAGCCGTCCACCCCGCCGAGCAGCTCGCCCGAACCCGAGCCGAGCAAGTCCCCCTCACCCAAGCCCTCCCCACCACCACCACCCGCCTCCCCGAAGCCCCGCAAGTCCTGACCCACCCACCCGGCCGGGCAGCCCGGCCGGGTGGGCCGGGCCCGTTTGGTCTGGGGCAACTCTGAAAGACTCGCGCCCTCGAAGTCGCTTGGGGGGGGGGTGTCTAGAAAATTTGGGGCGGGGGGGGCGGGCGGGGCGGGGGGGCAGGGCGCTGAGGA
>NZ_JBFAOU010000080.1:0-20082 GCF_040675365.1 Catellatospora sp. NPDC049609
GCCGCCCTGGTCTCCGACCGCACCATCACCTGGTGAAACGCCCCGGAGCAGCACATCGCGTGACCTCAGCTATTGCGCACAAGATCGTAAGAAGGTGCCCTTCCTTTTCTAGCTGACGGTGCAGGTGGCGTTGTTGAGCTTGAAGGCGGTGGGTTCGGGGTTGGCGGTGGTCCAGGCGCCGTTGTAGCCGATCGTGGCGGAGGCGCCGGGGGCGAGGTTGGCGTTCCAGGGCAGGGCCACGGCGGTGACGTTGAGGCCGCTCTGCGACCAGGTCGCGCTGTGGCCGCTGGTGACCGCCTGCCCGGACGCCGGGAAGGGGTAGGTCAGCGTCCAGCCGTTGATCGCCGTGGTGCCGGTGTTCTTGACGGTCACCTTCGCGGAGAAGCCGCCCGGCCACTGGCTCTCGACGACGTACGCCACGTCGCAGCTCGCACCGCCGCCGCTGGGCAGGGTGGTGAAGGTGACCGGCGGCGACGCGGCCGAGGTGTTGCCCGCCCCGTCGACGGCGACCACGTAGTAGGTGTACGACGTGGCGGCGGTGAGCCCGGTCAGTACGAACGAGTTCGTCGTCGGCGAGCCGGTGAGCACGTCGGTGGCGCCCGCTTCGCGGTAGACGCGGTAGCCGGCCAGCCCGCTGCCACCGGTGTCGGTGGAGGCGGTCCAGCTCAGCGTGGCGCCGGTCTGCGTGATCGAGGACGCGGACGGGGTGCCGGGCGTGCTCGGTGCGGTGGTGTCGTTCGGCGGCGCGGTGGTGCTGAAGGTGACCGGCGGCGACGCGGCCGAAGTGTTGCCCGCCCCGTCGACGGCGACCACGTAGTAGGTGTACGACGTGGACGCGGTCAGGCCGGTGAGCCCGAACGTGTTGGTGCTCGGCGAGCCGGCCAGCACGTCGGTGGCGCCCGCCTCGCGGTAGACGCGGTAGCCCGCGAGCCCGCTGCCACCGGTGTCGGTGGAGGCGGTCCAGCTCAGCGTCGCCGACGTGGCGGTGACCGAGGATGCGGTCGGCGTGCCGGGCGTGCTCGGCGCGGTGGTGTCCGGGGTGCCGCCGCCGGGGGCGTCGCCCCAGACCTTGGTGGCGCCGTCCCACAGCGTCATCTTCGCGTTGCGGCCCATGGTGGCCTGGTACGACCAGTCGTTGGTCGGGTCCCAGGTGCCCGCGCTGGTGATCCGGAACTGGATCTCGCGCCGCCAGTCGGACTGCCCGGCCGGGATGATGTTCTGCCCGGCGCAGGAGATCTGCACGTAGTACACGTTCCCGCTGTGCTGGGTCGGCCCGGTCGGCGGCGAGCACTGGTTGTACGCCGTCTGCAGGCTGATCTGGCTCGGCGTGGTCGACCCGTCGAGGGTGAAGTAGTACCGGAACGAGCCGTTGGACAGCGCGCGGGCGGGCCAGGCGGTCTTGTTGTAGACGAACGCCTTGGTCTCGGTGAAGTTGCTGCCGGGGGTGTTGATGCCGGACTCGATGTACAGCTCGGCGTCGTCCGGGGTCTCCGTGGGCGGGAAGCTCGCCAGCGGCGTGCCGCCGTACTCGGCGTACATGCGCACCAGCGCCGAGGTGAAGCCGCTGTTGTAGTCGGTGGCGACCTCGTTCATCTGGAAGTTGCCGCGGTCGTCGGTGTAGGAGTCGTTGGCCGAGCCGGGCCCGCCGACCAGCGCGCCGTAGAGCACATGCCGGTTGTTCGTCGGATTCTGCAGGCTGTCGGTCCACGAGCCGTGTGCGGTGCGGTGGTGCGGGTTGCGCGGCGGGTTGGTCCCGAAGCCGTTGACGTAGCTGCGGTTGTTCGGGTTGTCGCCGAGGATGTAGTTGATCTGCCGGACGCCGAAGTCGTGGTAGCGGGCCTTGCGGGTGGCGTCGGTGATCCAGTCGGAGTAGAGCAGCGCGACCCAGGCCGTGTTCGCCGAGTAGCGCAGCGAGCCCCACTGCTGCAGCCAGGCCTGGCCGCCGGGGGAGTAGGTGATGCGCTGGCCGTTGTAGCCGACGGTCCAGTAGTCCAGCCACCGGTTCACGTCGTCGATGTACTGCTGCTTGCCGGTGAGCTTGGCCAGCAGCACGTACGAGCCGTAGGTCTTGTCGTCCCAGTCGTGGGTCCACTTGTAGGACTTGATCGTCGACTGCGGCTCGGTGCTCAGGTTGGCGTAGTACGCCTCGGCCTTGGTCAGGTACGCCGCCTCGCCGGTGGCCCGGTGCAGCCACAGCGCACCCCAGACCAGCTCGTCGTTGAACCCGCTCCACGAGTTGTAGTAGCTGCTCGCGTCGGTGATGCACTCGCTGTACTTGCGGCGCACCGTGTCGGCGAACGTGTAGAGCTGGCGGGCGTGGCTGAGCAGGGTGTTCGCGTACGTCGCGTCGGTGGGCCGGAACACCATGGAGGAGGCGGCCATCGCGGCCGCGGTCTCCGCTGCCAGGTCCGACCCGCCGCAGCTCGCATCGATCTTGTACGCGGGCCGCGCCATCTTCATCACCTCGGCGGGCCCCCACCACTGGTGGTCCGCGCCGCCGTTGCCGACCTGCCCGTAGAGCACGTTGGCCGACGGGTGCGCCTTGATGAAGTAGTCGTTGACGAAGCGCAGGTTGTTCAGCAGGTGTGTGAGCTGGCCCGAGGACTGGTACGCGGACCGGTACTCCACCGCGCCCCAGGCCAGCATGGTCGTCGTGCTCGCCATCGGGAAGCCGAACTTGACGTGGTCACCGGCGTCGAACCAGCCGCCGGTGAGGTTGATCCCGACGTCGGAGCCGTCGTTGAGGGCGGAGTTGCCGCGCCAGGCGACCCGGTTCCAGGAGGGCTTGGGTCCGGCGGCCTGGGCCTCGTAGAAGAACAGCGACTTCTGCAGCGCCTCGGCGTAGTTGTAGGGCGCGGCGGCCTGTGCGGGCGCGGCGGACAGGCCGACCGCGAGCGTACCGACGGTCAGCACGCCGCAGGCTCCGGCGAACAAACGGCGCCACCGGCCCGGAGGGCGGATGGCGTCACTGTGTGTAGGCACTAGGATGCTCCTGTCCGTGGAGCCGCGCGACGCGAGTCGCCGCGGTAGGGCACAGGTGGGGCGGATGTGGGCGCATCCGCCCCACCGCTACCTCGGTTCGCGTGCGCGGTGGGATGTCAGGGTTTTCCAGTGTTTCGGTAGACATCGATGGAAGCGCTCCCATCTCCGTCAGCACGATTTAACCGCGCGGTTGCCGTCTTGTGAAGCCCTGATTTCGCGGGAAACCCCTTACCGGGCAACGACTCTCGCTGACCTGCGGGGCTAGGGGCGCGCCGGGGCGGCGGTGCTGGCGCGGGCGGTGAGTTTCGGCGCGAGCAGCGTCGAGTCGGGCACCGCCGCGCCGTCGAGCTTCTGCATCAGCAGCTCGACCGCGTGCCGGCCGACGTCCTCGGCGGGGATCTGCACCGAGCTGAGCACCGGCGAGCAGCGCTCGGCCAGCTCGTCGGGGCAGATCGCCACCACCGAGACGTCCTCGGGCACCCGGCGGCCCAGCGTGCGCAGCGCGGTCAGCACGTGCGCGACCGCCGCCTCGTTGTGCACCACCAGCCCGGTCAGGCCGGGGTGGTGGTCGAGCAGCTGGGACAGCGCCGTCTGCACCGCCTCGGGATGCTCCTCGAACGGCTGGGCGTACGCGGTCAGCCGCTGCCGCTTCGCGGCCTCCAGGAAGCCGTCGCGGGTGCGGTGGGCGAAACCGGTGTCCCGGTCGTACACCACGCGCGGCGCGCCGAGCAGCGCCACCTCCCGGTGGCCCAGCGCCGCCAGGTGCTCCACGCAGACCGCCCCGGCCCGGTGGAAGTCGAGGTCGACGCAGGTCAGCCCGGCGGAGTCGGCGGGCAGGCCGATCAGCACGCTGGGCCGCTCCAGCTTGCGCAGCGTCGGCACCCGGGGGTCGTGCATCTCCACATCCATCAGCACCAAGCCGTCCACCAGCGCCCCGGCGGCGACCCGGCGCAGCCCGGCCGGGCCCTCGTCGGCGGTCACCAGCAGCACGTCGTGGTGGTGCAGCCGGGCGCTGGTCACCACGGCGGTGGCGAACTGCATCAGCACCGGCAGGTGCATGCCCTGGCGCAGCGGCAGCACCAGCGCGATCACGCTCGACCGGTTGCTGGCCAGGGAGCGGGCGCCGGCGTGCGGGTGGAAGCCCAGCGCGCGGATGCTGGCGTGCACCCGGGCGCTGGTGCCGGCGGAGATGGCGCGCTTGCCGCTGAGCACGTACGACACCGTGCTCGTGGACACGCCCGCGTGCCGCGCCACGTCGGCGATGGTCACGACGCTGTCGCGCTGAGCCGACCGCCGTGCCCTGCCGTTCATCGGCGTCCCCGCCTGATCAGGGCTCACACCCGCACCTCGCTGCTCTCCGCGGCATGACCCGGCCGATACCCCGTGCGTGTCACGAGAACCGCAGTTCGCTGACGATGATGCCCGGTGCGTCGCAGACCAGGTATAGGTCGGTCCGGCCGGACGCGGTCAGCTCACGGCTGATCTTCTGGTACGCGTACCGCCCGCCGCCCGCCGAGACGGCCTCGGCCAGCACCTCGCCGTCGAGCGGGTCGTCGGCCAGCAGCGCGACCCGGCCCGGCGCGCCGGTCACCGCGAACTCCACCGTGCCGCGGCCGGACAGGTCGGTCGCGCCGAACGACAGCCACGCCCCCGCGTCGGTGGCCCGCACCGAGTCGCCGCGCTCCGGCGTCGTGTCCACCAGCGCCACCGCGCACGCCTCGTCGTGGTCGATCGCGCGCAGCACCCCCGCGGGCACCCGGCGCGGGCCGATGCGCTCGCCGCGTACGGTCAGCGTGGCGCAGCCGCGGATGTCGGTGGCCGAGCGGCCGACCATGACCTTGTGCCGGGCCGCCTCGACCACGAAGCGGCTCGTGGTCACGTCCCAGAAGGACAGGTCGGCGGCCTTCAGCTCGATGGTGACCACCGTCTTCTCGCCCGGCGCCAGCGCGATCCGCCGGAAGCCGCGCAGCCGGCGCAGCGGCTGCTTGACCCGCGACCGCTGCTGGTGCGTGTAGAGCTGGACGACCTCCTTGCCGGGCCGCTCGCCGACGTTGGCCACCTCGATGTGCACCGCGACGACGCCGTCGGCGTCGACCGTGTCGGTGTCCAGGGTGACCGCGCCGTACTCGAACTCGCCCCAGCTCAGGCCGTGCCCGAAGGGGTAGAGCGGGGTGCCGCGGTAGTAGAGGTACGTCGCGTCGCTGGTGATGATGTCGTAGTCGTAGAGATCGGGCAGCTCGCAGTGGCTGCGGTACCAGGTCTGCGGCAGCCGGCCGGCCGGCTCGGCGTCGCCGAACAGCACGTCGGCGAGCGCGTGGCCGAACTCCTGCCCGCCGTGCGAGCTCCACACGATCGCGGGCAGGTGCACGTCGGCCCAGGTGATCGAGTACGGGTAGCTGCTGGTCAGCACGAGGGCGGTGCGCGGGTTGGCGGCGTACACGGCGCGCAGCAGCGCCTCCTGCGCGCTGGGCAGGGCGAGGTTCTCGCGGTCCTCGGTCTCCCGGCCGTTGACCAGCGGGTGGTTGCCGAGCACCACGACCACCGCGTCCGCCTCGGCCGCCGCGGCGGCCGCCTGCTCGATTCCGCTGCGGCGCAGCTCCACGGTCAGCCGCGCGGCCTGCTCGTAGGAGGCGCCCACCGCGGCGATCCCGTCCTCGCCGACGGTGAGGTAGCTCTGGCTCAGCTCGTGGTGCAGCGACAGCGTGCCGTCGGCGCGTTCCACCAGGCGGAACGTCTCGTGCACGTCCCAGCCGTGCGGGCCCGGCGCGTCGGCGACCAGCACCCCGTCCCTGACCGTGACGTGCCTGCCGTTGGCGACCGAGCGCAGCGCCAGCACGCTGGTGCCGTGGTGGCCGCCCCGGCCGGGGTGGGTGCCCCAGTCGAACACGTCGAACCCGTGCGGGTCGGCGAACGCCCGCCGCAGCCCCGCCCCGCCGGTGGGCCGCTCGCTCGGCGCGGCCGCGCCGGTCTCGTCACCGCCGGGTGTGGCCGCGTCGGGCACCGCGAGGTAGCCGCCGCCGGCCAGGCGCAGCGCGATGCGGTCGGCGCCGTCGGCGAACGCGACGTTGTCCGCGCCGAGCCGCGCCGCCAGCCCCGCTCGGGCGGTGACCTGGTAGGGCAGCGTGCCGCTGTACCAGTCGGCCATCAGCTGGTCGCCCAGCGGGCCGATGACGGCGACCTGGCGCACCTCGGCGGCGTCGAACGGCAGCAGCCGGCACTCCTGCTTGAGCAGCACCATGCTGCGGGTGGCCGCCTCGCGGGCCAGCTGCTGGTGCGCCGGGCAGTTCACCGTGTCCGGGTCGAGCCGGGTGTACGGGTTCTCCTCGGCCGGGTCGAACTCGCCCAGGCGCACCCGGACGGTCAGCGCGCGGCGCACGGCGCGGTCCACGTCCGCCTCGGTGAGCAGCCCGCGGTCCAGCGCCTCGGTGATCCGCTCGATGGTGACGTGGGAGCGGGCGTCGGCGTCGGTGAAGCTGTCCACCCCCGCCTTGAGCGAGGCGGCGTGGCTGGCCGCGTGGTCGGGGAAGTACGCCTGCTGCGCCGGGTCGGCCAGGTTGCTCGGCGCGTACGCGTCCGATACGACCAGCACCTCGTCGTCGGTCCAGCTGCGCAGGTCGTCGTTCAGGTGCGGGCTGACGTGCGCCGGGCGGCCGTTGACCAGATTGTACGACGCCATCACCGCGACCGCCGCGCCGCTTTCGATCGCGGGGCGGTACGCGGGCAGCTCGTACTCGTGCAAAACGCGGGGGCCGAGGTTGCTGGAGCTGACACAGCGGTCGTTCTCGTTGTTGTAGCCGAGGAAGTGCTTCAGCGTCGGGGCGGTCTTCAGGTAGACGGGGTGGTCGCCGCGCAGGCCGCGCGCGTACGCCTCGCCCATGATCCCGGTCAGCCAGGCGTCCTCGCTGTACCCCTCCTCGTTGCGGCCCCAGCGCGGGTCGCGCAGCGGGTTGACCACCGGGGCCCACACGTTGAGCTGGGCGCCGGCCGGGTCCTTGTGGTGGCTGGCCCGGACCTCGTCGCCGACGGCCGCGCCGACCCGGCGCACCAGCTCCGGATCCCAGCTCGCGCCGAGCCCGACGGCCTGCGGGAACACCGTCGCCTCGCCGAGCCAGGCCAGGCCGTGCAGGGCCTCGGTGCCGGTGCGGAAGCCGGCGAGCCCGAGGCGGGGGATCGGCGGCTGGTGCTGGTGCAGCAGGGCCACCTTCTCCGGCAGGGTCAGCCTGCCGAGCAGGTCGTCGACGCGATCGGGCAGGGGCAGGCGGGGGTCGCGGAAGTTCATCGCCGGGTTCCTTCGTCTGGGCGGACGGTCGGAAAGTGCGTGGAGTCAGGGCGGTGCGAGTCGAAGCGCTTCGACAATGGATCAGCGGGACGTTCCCTGATCCACAGTCGAAGCGCTTCGACGATCTGCCGAAAAATACTCCGCCCGGCGTTGTTTCCACCTGATTTCTCAACGGAGTACGCCAGAGGTTTACCGCGCCCGGTGCCCGGTCGTCAAGGGAGCGTTCCCATTCGATCATCCGTAATCGCCCGCCGATGCTCCGTCCACGTTGTCCACCAGCGGGCGCGCGGCTTCGATCATGACCGATGAAGGATCAGTGGGGCAGCAGCTCGCGTGGCCCGGCGGGGCGGTACGCCAGCGACTCCGCGGGGCGCAGCCGGTCGCGCAGCGAGCCCAGCGTCCGCCGCAGACCGACCGTGCGGCGCGGCCCGTCGAGCCGGGCGTAGTGAAGGTGATGAACCCGGCCGGGGCCCTGCCACCACGGCGAGCCGGCGTCCGACAGCGGGTAGCCCAGCTCGCGCAGGTGCCCGCCCAGCTTCGCCTCGCACAGCGTGATCTGCCACGGCGCCAGCCGCTCCCGCCAGCTGCCGACCCGCTGCGTGGTGACCGGCTCGTGGGTCAGCCGGTGCCAGCTCTTGCGGCTGGGCACGGCGACGTCGGCCACCCGGGCCGGCTCGGCCATCGCCGGGTCGTATTCCTCGCCCAGGAAGCGGCAGATCTCGCGCAGCTCCGGCTCCGGATCGGCGACCAGCCGCTCGTAGCGCACCTCGTGGTAGCTGCCGGCGGGCAGGCTGCGGCGGGCGCGGGCCGAGCTGTCCATCGCCCGCGCCCAGTCGGAGATCGCGTGGCACACGTCCTTGCCCTGCTGCCACGGGGTCTCGCCGAGGGAGGCCACGCAGTCGCGCCCGTCGCGCACGATGTTGACGATCTGCGCGTCCGGGAACAGCCGTAGCAGCGGCCCGAGATTGTTCAGGTACGCCGGGCGCTTGTCGCCCCAGCGGGGCTTGTCGAAGCGGCGGGCGTACGCCCGGAACACGATGCCCAACGCCGAGCCCAGCGTCGGCGGCCCCGCCGTGATCTCCTCGATCACCGCGTCCGGGTCGAGGCCGAGGTCGCCGAAGGCGGTCTTCCCGTCCACGATCCACTCGGCGAGGCGGCGGCGGTTGGCGGGCTCGCCGAGGTCGCCGTAGGAGCGCCGGTCGCCGTATGCCGCCAGCAGGAACCGGGTCTCCGGCGGGATCGCGATGCGCGGGTGCGCATGCAGCATCAGCTGCAGCATCGTCGTGCCCGAACGCGGACAGCCCACCACGAACACCGGCCGGTCACAACCCACGGGTACAACTCCGTCCACAAAATTTGTCCGGATTACACCCTTATTAACGACCCGCGAACAGCCGACGATGCGCGCGGGTCAGAGGCGGGGGAGGCGGCCGGCGTCGACGTGGTCGAGGACGGTGGCGGCGCCGCCGGTGGCGGCCGCGCCGTGATCCAGGATGGATGCGGCGACCCGTACGCCGCCCTGCTCGGGTCCGACGCGGCGGGCGCGCAGCTCGGTCTCCACGGCGGGCAGCAGCCACGGCGCGAGGGGGACGAAGTAGCCGCCGAGCACGACGACCTCCGGGTCGAGCAGGTTCACCAGGATGGAGACGCCCACGCCCAGCGCGCGGCCGACCTCGTCCAGCGCCCGCAGCGCCGCGGGGTCGTTGCCGCGCGCCCGGCGTACCACCTCGTCGACCTCGGGCTGCAGGTCGGTGATGTCGCCGTCGCCCGCGACCTCGGGCAGCACCCGCGCGATGATCGCGGTGATCCCGGCGATCGCCTCCAGGCAGCCGCGGCGGCCGCAGCCGCACTCGGGGCCCTGCGGGTCGATGGTGATGTGCCCGATCTCGCCGGGGAAGCCCCGGTGGCCGCGCAGCGGGTGCCCGTCGCTGATGATGCCCGCGCCGATGCCGACCTCGCCGGTCAGGTAGATCAGGTTCTGCGCGCCGGCGAACTCGCCGTAGCGGGACTCGGCCAGCACGGCGAGGTTGGCGTCGTTGTCGACGGCGACCGGGAAGCCGGGCTCGCCCAGCGCGCGGTTGACGATGTCGCGCAGGTTGACGTCCCGCCAGCCCAGGTTGGGGGCCATGATGACGACGCCGTCCGGGCTCACCAGGCCGGGCACGCCGACGGTCAGGCCGAGCACCCGCCGGTCCTCCTTGAGCACGCGGTTGACCGCGCGCCGGCCCAGGGCCGCGATGGCGGTGGCGGCCTGCGCCGGGCTCGACGCGAGGCCGGCGAACGAGCGTCGCCAGGACAGCACCTGCTGCCCGGCCAGGTCGATGGCGACCGCGGTGAGATAGTCGGCGTTCACTTCCAGGCCGATCGCGGCGTACGGTGAGCCGTCGAGGACCAGCATGGTCGCCGGGCGGCCGATGCGGTGCTCGGTCAGCCCGGTCTCGCGCAGCAGCCGCCGGTCGATGAGGTCGGCGACGAGGCTGGAGACGGTGGCCTTGTTCAGCCCGGTCGCGGCCGCGATCTCGGCGCGCGAGCAGGGTGCGTGCCCGCGTACGTAGCGCAGCACGACGGCGAGGTTCGTCGCCCTGACGTCGGCGAAGTCCGCCGGCTGAGGGCCGCGCTGCATCGTGATCACCGTCTGCCCTCCGGTGTGGCTGCACTGGTCGCACCATCATGCCGTATCCGGCCGACCGGTAGTACGGGCGCGGACTCCCGCATGGGAACGCTCCCTTGTGGCGGACCGGACCATGGGTTAGTTTGTTTAGTCGAAAGACGAACTAACTGTACCGCGCAACCGTTCCACACACACCCCCTTTCCCCGATCCTGAGCTTGACAAATGACGAAGGGAGCACGCCGTGGACAACCCCCTCGCGGGCGCGGCGGCGAACCGCCGGTCGTTCCTGAGCCTGATGGGCCTGGGTGCGATCGCCGTGGCCGGCGGTGGCACGCTCGCCGGCTGCGGTGAGAAGGCGGCGGACGAGGGCACCGCGCAGGCGGTCGACCAGCTGTCCGCGGTCCTGCCGAAGTACCAGCCGCTCGAGCTGGTGCAGCCGGACATCAAGGGCATCTCGCCGGTCGCCAACGGCTTTACCAAGTACCCCGCCTCGCTGGTCGACGCGATCACGGAGAAGCCCGGCCGGGGCAGCACCATCACCACGATGACGCCGTACTGGGGCCAGGTGCCCGCGGGCCCGGGGCAGAACGCCTACCTCGACGCGATCAACGCGGAGCTGGGCGCCACGGTCACCCCCGGCATCCAGGACGGCAACACCTACGCCGACAAGCTGAACGCGATCCTGCCCGCCCGGGACATCCCGGACGTGCTGTGCATCCCCAGCTGGGAGCTGCCGAAGATCCCGAACTTCTCGGAGGCGGCCAAGGCGCTGTTCGAGGACCTGTCCGACCACCTCGCCGGCGACAAGGCCAAGCCGTACCAGATGCTGGCCAGCCTGCCCACCGTGGCCTGGTCGAACGCGATCTGGAACAAGCGGCTGATGGCGGTGCCGTGGCCGACCGACGGCCCCTACCCGTGGGCGCTGTTCTACCGCAAGGACCTGACCGACACGCTCGGCGCGGCCGTGCCGAAGAGCGCCGACGAGCTCTACCAGTTCGGCAAGAAGGTGACCAACCCCGACAAGGGCGTGTGGGCCTTCAACAACATCCAGGCCATGGTGGAGATGATCTTCCGGGTGCCGGGGTCCAAGGAGGGCTGGCGGCACAAGGACGGCAAGGTCGAGTTCAAGTACGAGACCGCCGAGTTCAAGGCCGCGCTGGAGTTCATGGCCCGCCTCTACCAGGAGGGCCTGGTCCACCCGGAGGTCGTGGCCAGCAAGGGCGCCGACGCCAAGCTGCTGTTCTCCGGCGGCAAGATCCTCATGATCCAGGACGGCGTGGGCGCGTGGCTCGGCATGCAGGCCGAGCAGCAGAAGGTCACCCAGGGCTTCAACATGCAGCCGGTGCCGTTCTTCGCCAACGACGGCGGGCAGCCGCTGGTGCACGGCTCCGGCGACCCGATCTTCTACACCTTCGTCAAGAAGGGCCTCGGCAAGGAGAAGGTCGAGGAGATCCTGCGCATCCTCAACTTCGCGGCGTCCCCGCTGGGCACCAAGGAGTTCGAGCTGATCGAGTACGGCGTCGAGGGCAAGCACTTCAACAAGGGCGCCGACGGCTGGCCGCAGGGCACCGACCTGCAGGGCAAGGAGAAGGCGGACCAGTTCCGCTTCCTGGCCGGCACCGCGCCGACCATCAAGTACGACGCGCGGGTCCCCACGTACGTCAACGACCTGATCAACTGGCAGAACGCCGCCGTGGGCTTCCTGGAGAAGAACCCCTGGGAGGGCATCAAGATCGAGATGCCGGCGAGCTACGTGAAGATCAAGCAGCCCACCGAGGACAAGATCACCGACATCGCCCGCGGCCGGCGGCCGCTGTCCGACCTCGACGTCGTGCTGAAGGAGTGGCGCGACGGCGGCGGCGAGGAAGGGCGTACCTTCTTGGCCAAGGCGCTGTCCGACGCAGGCCGATGAGGTTGAACGCATGACAGGCACCACCGGGGTGGCCGGGCCCGCGCAGGCCCGGCCCCTCCCCGTCCAGGCGACACCCGAGCCGCAGGCGGCACCGCCGACCGGCAAGCGGCGCATGTCCTTCGGCGCCCGGTTCCGGCGCGACCGCGGGCTGCTGCTGATGACCGTGCCCGCCGCGCTGCTGCTGGCGGTGTTCCACTACCTGCCGCTGCTGGGCAACGTGGTCGCGTTCCTGGACTACGACCAGTGGGCCGGCGACAGCGCCGTCGAGGCGATCGTGAACAGCCCGTTCATCGGGTTCACCAACTTCGCCGAGCTGTTCGAGGACTCGCAGTTCTGGGACGCGCTGCGCAACACCCTCGCGCTCACCACGTTCCAGCTGGTCTTCTTCTTCCCGCTGCCGATCGCGCTGGCGATCCTGCTCAACAGCGTGCTCTCGCCCCGGCTGCGCGGCTTCATCCAGACCGTCGTCTACCTGCCGCACTTCTTCAGCTGGGTGCTGGTGGTGACGTTCTTCGTGCAGATGCTCGGCGGGGCCGGCCTGCTCGCCCAGGTGCTGCGCGACAACGGCATGGAGCCCTGGAACATCATGGGCAACCCCGACACGTTCATCGTCCTGGTCAGCACCCAGGCGCTGTGGAAGGACGTGGGCTGGGGCACCATCATCTTCCTCGCCGCGCTCACGGCGATCGACCAGAGCCTCTACGAGGCGGCCGCCTCCGACGGCGCGAACCGCTGGCGGCGGCTGTGGCACGTCACCCTGCCCGGCCTGCGCCCGGTGGTGGTGCTGCTGCTCATCCTGCAGCTCGGCAACTCGCTCACGGTCGGCTTCGAGCAGTTCATCCTGCAGCGCGACGCGGTCGGCCGGCAGGCCGCCGAGGTGCTCGACACGTACGTGTACTACCTCGGCCTGGTCACCCAGGACTACGGCGTGGGCACGGCGGCCGGCCTGTTCAAGGCGGTCATCGGCCTGATCCTGATCCTGGCCGCCAACCGGGTGGCCCGGCGCTTCGGCGAGGAAGGGGTGTTCGTCCGGTCATGACCACCGCCACCGTACGACCGCCGCGCGCCAAGCGGCGCAGCCAGCGGCCCGCCTGGGAGGAGCAGCCCACCGTGGCCGGGCAGCTCGCCAAGGGCGCCCTGCTCACCGCCGTGGTGCTGGCCGTGCTGATCCCCGTATGGTCCATCGTGGTGACCAGCTTCTCGTCCCGCAAGGCGATCGCCGACGCGGGCGGCATGGTCTTCCTGCCCAGGGACTTCGACATCTCGGCGTACGTGCTGATCTTCACCCGGGGCGAGGTGTCCCGGGCGGTCTGGAACAGCATGTTCGTCACCGTCACCGGCACCCTGATCAGCCTGGTCTGCACCGTGCTCGCCGCGTACGGGCTGTCGCGGCCGGGCAGCCTGTGGCACCGGCCGCTGCTGCTGTTCTTCCTGATCACGTTCCTGATCGGACCGGGTCTGATCCCCAGCTACCTGGTGGTGACCAGCCTCGGGCTCAAGGACACGCACTGGTCGCTGATCCTGCCCACCGCGATCAACGCGTTCAACCTGATCGTCGTACGGCAGTTCTTCATGGGCATACCGGCCGAGCTGATCGACAGCGCCCGCATCGATGGCGCCGGGGACTGGCGCATCCTGACCCGCGTCGTGCTGCCGCTGTCCAAGGCCGTGGTCGCCGTCGTCGGGTTGTTCTACGCCGTCGGCTACTGGAACATCTACTTCAACGCCGTCATCTACCTGAACAACTCCGAGGACCACGTGGTGCAGCAGGTGCTGCAGGCGTACATCCTGGCCGGGCAGAGCCCCGCGGGCATCGGCTCGCCGCCGGCGCTCGGGTTCAACGCGCCGCCGAGCCTCGCGGTCAAGATGGCGGTCGTGGTCGTGGTGCTGATCCCGATCGTGATCGTGTACCCGTTCATCCAGCGCCACTTCACCAAGGGCGTCATCACCGGCGCCCTCAAGGGCTGATCGCCGCGGCACTCCCTTCGCCGCGGCGATCAGCCGTCCCCGTTCCCGTCCGTGGCGCCGGGAGTCGGTCGGGCGTGATCGCAGTTTCCGGTCAGAAAGTGCGGTCTCACCACAGGTTCTGACCGAAATCAGCGATCATGCCGCGGCACCTCAGGGTCGCCGCGCGGCCCGGAGGCTGCGGCGGCTCAGCCCAGGAACGAGACGATCGCGGCGGCGAACTCGGGGTTGCGGACCACGGTGAGGTGGTCGCCGGCCAGCACCTTCCAGCGCGCGTCGGGCAGCCCCGCGGCGAGCACCTCGGGCCGCCGCGCCAGCCAGTCGTCGGTGCCCGCGAGCACCAGCGCGGGGACGGTGATCCGGTCCAGGCCGATGGGCGCGCGGTGGCTCGCCCGCGCCTGCGCCGCCAGCGCCCGCCGGTCGGCGCCGGTGGCCTCGGCGAACATGCGGAAGCCGAGCACCCGCTCGTCGGTGATGGTGGACGGGTCGTCGGTCAGCAGGCCCTCGATCAGCTCCTTGCCGGGCAGTGCGGCGCGGTCCAGCCCGCCCTGCTCGACGACGCTGGCGCCGATGCCGCCGGTGACGAGCCTGCGGACGCGGTGGTCGCCGGACGCGGTGAGCAGCGCGACGATGCCGCCCATGGAGTAGCCGGCCAGGTCGTACCGGTCCAGCCCGAGCAGGTCGACGAGCACGCCGAGGTCGCGGGCCATCTTGTCCTCGCCGTACCGGTCGGGCTCGGTGTGCTTCTCCGACGAGCCGTGGCCCCGGGCGTCGATCGCGACCACCCGGCGCCCGGCAGCGACCAGCGCGTCCACCACGCCGGGGACGTGCCAGTTGCCCAGCGCGGACGAGCTGAACCCGTGGTGCAGGACGACGGCGGGCCGCTCGCCGCCGGGCTCGCCCCAGGTGTGGTACGCCAGGGTGGTGCCGTCGAACGAGGTGAAGGTGTGCATGGCGGCTCTCCGATCCAGGTCAGGGACTGTGCGTCCGCTGCACCCGACCGGCACGCCGCCGCGCGCGCGGCGCTACGTGATCAGTCTCCGGCCCTTGCCCGGCCCGGCCATCGGCAACTTCACCGGTCTCCCACCGGCCACCACCAAGATCGCGACGATCTTGCGTGAACTGTTGGGGATATGCCCGAAAGGCGCGTGTCATACCCACAGTCCACGCAAGATCGGCCGGGGTCAGGGGTGGCGGGGGAGGGTGAGGTCGCGGGCCTCGGTGTAGCGGGCGCGGACCGAGGCTACGGGGTCGGACTCGAAGAGCTCGGCGCCGGTGAGGGGCCACTGGGGTGGGGTGCCGGTGGCGATCCAGGCGGCTTGGCGGGCGGCGCCGTCGGCTACGTACTCGCCGGGTGGGGGGACCAGGACGGGGCAGCCGAAGACCGAGGGGGCGATGCGGCGGACCGCCTCGGAGCGGGCGCCGCCGCCGACGAGGACCACGCGGTTGACCGTCGCGCCCTGGCCGCGCAGGGCGTCCAGGCCGTCGGCGAGGGCGCAGAGCATGCCCTCGACGGCGGCGCGGGCCAGGTGGGCGGGGGTGGAGGTGCCCAGGGTGAGGCCGTGCAGGGAGCCGGTGGCGTCGGGCTTGTTGGGGGTGCGCTCGCCTTCCAGGTAGGGGACGAGGACGAGGCCGTCGGCGCCGGCGGGGGCCGAGAGGGCCAGGTCGGCGAGGGTGGCGTGGTCGACGCCGAGCAGGGTGGCGGCGGCGTCGAGGACGCGGGCGGCGTTGAGGGTGCAGACCAGCGGCAGGAAGTGGCCGGTGGCGTCGGCGAAGCCGGCGACCGTGCCGGTGGCGTCGGCGGCGGGCACGGTGGCCACGCTGAACACGGTGCCCGAGGTGCCGATGGAGACGATGACGTCGCCGGGCTGGGCGCCGACGCCGAGCGCGGCGGCGGCGTTGTCCCCGGCGCCGGACCCGAGCAGCGCGCCCGCCGCGGTGCGGCCCGCGGAGTCGGCCGGGCCGAGCACGACGGGCAGCAGCACGTCCTTGCCGAAGGCGAGCTTGAGCAGGTCGCGACGGTACTCCCCGGTGGCGGGGGACCAGTAGCCGGTGCCGGAGGCGTCGCTGCGGTCGGTGGCCAGCGCGGCGAGGTCGCCGGTGCCGCCCAGCCGCCAGGTCAGCCAGTCGTGCGGCAGGCAGACGGCCTCGGTGCGGGCGGCGTTGCCGGGCTCGTTGCGGGCCAGCCAGCGCAGCTTGGTGACGGTGAACGAGGCCACCGGCACGCTGCCGACGGCGTCGGCCCAGCCGCGCGGCCCGGCCTCGCCCGGCCCCAGCTCCGCGACCAGGTCGGCGGCGTCCGGGGCCGAGCGGGTGTCGTTCCACAGCAGCGCGTCGCGCACGACCGCGCCGGACGCGTCGAGGCAGACCATGCCGTGCTGCTGCGCGCCGACCGCGACCGCCGCGACGTCGTCCAGCCCGCCCGCCTCGGCGATCGCCGTCTGGAGAGCCTGCCACCAGGCCTCGGGCGGGCAGGACGTGCCGTCGGGGTGGGCGGCGCGGCCCTGGCGGACGAGCGCGCCGGTGCCGGCGTCACGTACCACCACCTTGCACGACTGGGTGGAGGAGTCGATGCCGGCGACAAGTGCCATGGTTCAGTCTCCTGGTGCCTGCCAGGCCGCCGTGAGCAGGCCGTCCACCATGCTGAGCGAGGCCTCGGCGCCGTTGACCAGCACGGTGGCCGGAGGGGTGCCGCCGGCGACGGTGGGGAATGCGATCGCCGTGACCCGGGCAGGCCCGGCGATGGTCACCGTGAGCGTATCGCCGTCCCGGCGGGCCGCGACAGTGCTTGCGTGACCGTCGTCGCGGATCTCGCACTGCCCGTCGCCGCCGCCGAAGCTGAGCAGGGTGAGCTGCTGCCACGGCCCGTCGGCGACGTGCGCGGCGGGCGCGGTGACCGGCAGCAGGGCGTCGCGGCGCACCCACAGCGGCACCTGCTCCAGCGGCGGCGCGACCCGCAGCGTCGCGCCGCCGCCGACCACGTCGCCGGTCCACCAGTCCACCCACTGCCCCGGCGGCAGATACACATCACGCTGCTGCGTCTCGCTGATCATCGGGGCGACCAGCAGGTCGGTCCCGAGGCGGTACACGTGCTCGGCGCGCCAGGACGCCGGGTCGGCGGGGGAGTCCACGGCCAGCGCCCGCATCATCGGCTCGCCGGTCTCCGCCGCGCGCCGCGCGAGGGAGTACAGGTACGGCAGCAGCCGGTAGCGCAGCCGCAGCGCCTCGATGACGGCCGGCTCGACCGCCGGGAAGCGCCACGGCTCGCGGGTGGTCGTGCCGTGGAAGCGCAGCAGCGGCGACAGCGCCCCGAACTGGGCCCAGCGCAGGAACAGGTCTTCGCTCGGCACGCCGCAGAACCCGCCGGTGTCGTGCGACCAGTACGGCACACCCGACAGCCCGTGCGCGAGCCCGCCGTTCATGGAGGAGGCCAGCGCCTCGTACGTGCACATGGTGTCGCCGCCCCACTGCGCCGCATGGCGCTGCCCGCCGAGGTAGGACGAGCGGGCCCAGACCAGGTCGTGCCCGTGCACCTCGCGGGTGACCGCGCAGACGGCGTCGTTGAACAGCAGCGTGTAGACGTTGTGCAGCTCGGTGCCGGTCATGCCGTTGTGGGCGACCGCGTCGGCGGGCACGCCCTCGGCGAAGTCGGTCTTGAACGCGTCGACGCCCTGGCGCAGCAGCGTCCGCAGCAGGTCGGAGAACCAGGCCGTCGCCTCGGGGTTGGTGAAGTCGACGATGCCGCAGGCCGGGAAGGACCCGTGCCAGGAGTCGGCGACGTACACGGCCCCGTCGGGGCGGCGCAGCAGGAAGCCGCGCTCGGCGGCCTCGGCGAACCGGTCGGACTTGTGGGACAGGTAGGGGTTCATCCACACGCACACCCGGAAGCCCTGCTCGTGCAGCGTGGCCAGCATGGCGTCCGGGTCGGGGAACGCCTTGGCGTCCCAGCTCAGGCTCGACCAGGTGCCCTCGGCCTGCCAGTAGCAGTCCAGGTGCAGCACGTCGCAGGGGATGCCGTGCTCGCGGATGGTCGCCGCCCGCTCCAGCACGGCCCGCTGGTTGTCGCGGAAGAAGCCGGACGAGATCCAGGAGCCGAAGGCCCACTTGGGCGGGCAGGCCGGGCGGCCGGTGAGGGCGTCGTAGCGGTCGAGCACGTCGTTCGGGGTGGGCCCGGCGAGCACGTAGTACTCCACCAGGTCGTCGGGGACGAGCAGCTGGGTGACGCTGCCGGTGGACGCGCCGAAGTCGAACTCGACCGGCATGCCCGAGTCGACGACCACGCCGTAACCGCGGCTCGACTGGTAGAACGGGATGTTCTTGTACGCCCGGTCGGACTCGCTGCCGAAGGCGTCGAAGTTCCACATCACCGGGCGCTGGCCGCGCAGGTTCAGCGCGGTGAAGCGCTCGCCGGTGCCGGACAGCACCTCGTCGGCGGGCAGCGTGAAACTTTCATGGAACGCCACGATCCGCCCGTCGATCCGGGAGCAGCCCAGCGGCAGGTTGCGCATACGGCCGGAGATGTCGGTCAGGCCCGGGTCGCTGCGCAGCAGCAGGCGACCGTCGGCGTCGTGGAAGGACAGCCGCCACGGGTTCAGCGTGATCTCGGCGGTGAGCGGCCCGGCGCTGATGGAGACCGTGTTCTCGCCGGCCGTCACGGTCGCGACGGCGCCGGGGTCGGGGTGGGTCAGCGGCAGCAGCCGGGCCGACCGGCTGCGCGCGGAGGGGTCCTCGGACAGGCGCACCCGCAGCACGCCGTCGCTCGCGGCGCCGATCTGGATGTGCAGCGACGTGCCCGCGTCGGTGCGGGCCTGGAACGTCGCGCCGGCGGAGTCCTTGCCGGTCAGCTCCGCCCGGACCACACTTTCCGGGCCGGGCTCGCCGTAGGCGCGCCGCGGCAGCTCGGGCGGGTCGGCGGAGAAGTACTCGTGAGCCACGAGCGGCGGACGGAACGGCATCTTCGACTCCCTGTACGGCGTCTGCTGCAGGTATAACTTCTTTTAGTTTTCCGTGTAGCCAAACAAACGTCAACCGGTTGACCCGCGTGAGGGAGCCCTCTAATTTGGCCGCCGTGCCGATCACCCCGTACTTCTTCGGAGCCGACTGGAATCCCGAGCAGTGGCCCGAAGCCGTCCGCGCCGAGGACCTCGCGCTGATGCGCCAGGCTGGCGTCACCGCCGCCACCGTCGGCGTCTTCGGCTGGGCGGGGCTCGAACCGTCCCCGGGCAGCTACGACTTCGGCCCGCTCGACCGGGTGCTCGACGGGCTGCACGCGGCCGGGATCGGGGCGGTGCTGGCCACCCCGACCGCCTCCCCGCCGCCCTGGTTCACCCTCGCCCACCCCGACGCGCTGGCACAGCGGCGCGACGGCGTACGCCTGGTGCACGGCTCGCGGGACACGTACTGCGTGAACGCGCCCGCGTACCGGGCGGCGAGCCGGGCCGTGGCCGCCGCGCTGGCCTCCCGCTACGCCCACCACCCGGCCGTGACGCTGTGGCACGTGCACAACGAATACGGCACCTGGTGCTTCTGCGACCACTGCGCGGCCGCCTTCCGTGGCTGGCTGCGCACGCGGCACCGCGATCTCGGCACGCTGAACGAGCTGTGGAGCACCGAGTTCTGGAGCCAGCGCTACGGCGACTGGGCGCAGGTGCTCCCGCCGCGCGCCACGCAGTACCTCACCAACCCCGCGCACGAGCTGGACTACCGGCGCTTCCTGTCCGACAGCATGCTGTCCGCGTACGCCGAGCAGCGTGACGCGATCAAGAAGGTCCGGCCCGACGCGCAGGTGACCACGAACTTCGTGCTCGGCGGCTGGGTGCCGGTGGACCACGCCCGCTGGTCGGGGCAGGTGGATCTGGTCGCGATCGACCACTACCCGTCGTCGCTGGACGGTGCCCCGGCGCAGAGCGCGTTCGCCGCCGACGCCGCGCGCGGCTGGTCCGCCGCGGCCGGGCACGGCGGCGACTGGCTGCTGATGGAGCACGCCCCCGCGCACGTCACCGAGGACGGGGTGCAGCGGCGCAAACCGCCGGGCATGCTGGCCAGGATCGCGCTGGGGCACGTCGCCCGCGGCTCGCGCGGCGCGATGTACTTCCAGTGGCGGGCCAGCCGTGGCGGCGCCGAGCAGTGGCACTCCGCGCTGGTCGGCCATACCGGCCCGGACACCCGCGTCTTCCGCGAGGCGACCGACCTCGGCACCCGCCTCGCCGAACTCGCCGCCCGCCGCGCGGCGCCGGCCGACGACCACGCGCCGCTCGACGACCACGCGCCGCTCGACGACCACGCGCCGCTCGACGACCACGCGCCGCTCGACGACCACGCGCCGCTCGACG
>NZ_JBFAOU010000080.1:20182-34639 GCF_040675365.1 Catellatospora sp. NPDC049609
CGACGACCACGCGCCGCTCGACGACCACGCGCCGCTCGACGACCACGCGCCGCTCGACGACCACGCGCCGCTCGACGACCACGCGCCGCTCGACGGCCCGGCGACGTCGGGCGATGCTGCGTTAAGAAGGTGCCCTTCCTCTACGGATAGCGTTAAGAAGGTGCCCTTCCTTTCGTCGGGGCGGGTGGCGGTGTGGTTCGACGAGGTGTGCGGGTGGGCGCTGGGGGCGTCGCACCTGCCTGCGCCCGTGGACTATCAGGGTCTCGTGCAGGGGTGGCATCGGGCGCTGTGGCGGCGGGGGTACGCCGTGGACGTGGTGCCGCCCGGTGCGGTGTTGAGCGGGTATGCGCTGGTGGTGGTGCCTGCGGCGTACCTGCTGACGGATGCGTCGGCGCGGCGGTTGACGGAATACGTGCGCGACGGTGGGCACCTGGTGGTGACGTACCTGTCCGGGATCGTGGACGAGCACGCGCGGGTGCGCACCGGCGGGTATCCGGGTGCGCTGCGCGAGCTGCTCGGGGTGCGGGTGGAGGAGTTCGACCCGCGGCCCGCGGGGCAGTCGGTGCGCCTGGACAACGGCGACACGGTGACGGGGTGGGCCGAGGAGCTCACCGCGCCCGGCGCGCGCGTGCTCGCCGCGTACCCGGACGGACGCCCGGCCGTGACGCGGCGCGAGCACGGGGCGGGCGTCGCGTACTACGTCTCCTGCGGACTCGACGACGTCGCGACCGCCCGGTTCCTCGGCGAGGCCTGCGCGGCGGCGGCCGTCGAACCAGTCGTGCCGGACCTGCCCGACGGCGTCGAGGCGGTACGCGGTGCGGCCGGCCTGTGGCTGTTCAACCACACGGAGCGGCCGCACGAGGTGGGCGGCCGTCTCCTCGCTCCGGGCGCGAGCGAACTCGTCGGCTGAATCTTGTGCACTTCGTGTCGCCGGAGCAGCAGGAGGTGCACAAGATCTGTCTGCCTTCACGTGTCTGGTGAAGCTGAGGTGTCCGGCGCAGGTGCCGACGGACCCGCTACCCGGCCTGGGCTTCGCGCATCGCGCCAGGTGGTGACGATGAGTCGCGAGCGGAGGCTCCGGGCAGCGTCGCGACAGCCGCGGAGAGCCGGCTGGTGAAGTCATCGACCTGTGCCCTGTCGTAGCCGTGTACCGCGGAGGGGTGCGGTGGCAACAGCAGCTGCGCGATCTCCCGACGCTCGGACCAGGCGGTGCTCCCCAGCGCGGACCGGCCCCGGTTGATGATGCCGTCCACGTGTGCCTGGTCGTAGCCACGGGGGACCACCGCGAATCGGGGAGCCGTGAAGGCGGCTCGCAGGCGGGCTCGGTCGTCGACGAAACGCGTGCCGCCGGCTCGGGCCAGCGCCGCGGCGATCTCGTCCGCCGTCTCCTTCACGTCGCCGAGGTCGAGCAGCCTGCGGCACGGGCGGCCGTCGACGGGGCTGCGCGCGTGCACGAGTGTCCGGTCGAGGCGGACGCCCGCCGCCGCAACGACCAGCAGCCGAGCGCTCGGACTCCGGTTCCCGCCGGCCGTGAAGTCGGGCGGCGGCTGGTCCAGGATCACCGTGTCGATCTCCGGCCAGGCCAGACTGCGCTGGACTCCACCGAGTCGCAGCGTCAGGCCGTCGTCGCCGATCCGGAACCGGAACCGGCCCGGGCGCACGAAGCCCACGGCCAGGACCAGCAGCAAACCGACGGTCGCCAGCCGGACCAGGCGTTCGGTCGTCGTCGCCGTGTCGGACAGCGCCCGGGCGAACATGGAGACGCTCAAGCAGAGCGCGCCCGCCACCAGGGCCCACCTTCTTCGCCTGCGCAGTTCCATGGCCCGCTCCCGCTCGATCGGCTTCGCCGCGACGCAGGTTAGCCGAGACGAGGTGTGCGGGTGGGCCCTGGTGGCGAGCGCCCGCAGGAGGTCGTCGGCCGCCTGCTCGCCCCCGGCGCGAGTGACCCCGGCGTCTGAAACTTGTGCACTTCGTGTCGCCCGAGCAGCACGAAGTGCACAAGATCGGAGCGGCTCCGTGCCGTTGTCGTGGATCGACCGAGCGGGAGCCGCAGCGGCTACTCGGGCCGCAGGTCGCCGGGCAGGACGGCGAGTTCGGCGGAGAGCGCGGCGAAGTACGCGTCGACCTGCTCGCGGTAGTAGCCGCGCAGCGCGATCGGGTGGTGGCCGCGCAGTTCCAGGACGAGCCGCGTGCGGTCGATGAGATTTTCGCGGGCCAGTGCCTCGCGTGCGCCGCAAACTCAGCCGGTGCGCTGGATCTCGCCGGGGCGCCAGGTCTGGTCGTACCAGGGCGGCAGCGGGCCGTGCAGGCGCAGGACGGTGAACCAGTGCCGGCCGGGCACGGTCTCGATCCAGGAGGACTCGCGTCCGGGCGGGGCGGTCGGGCCGAAGTACACGTCGGTGCTGCCGTCGTCGTTGGCGGGCACGGGGCCGGACCGGCTGCTCACGCTCGGGTACGGCTGGTCGGTGGCGAGCAGCGAGCGGGTCTGGCAGTCGTACGCGGTGACCGACCAGGACGTCTTCGCGGGCACCCGGCGGGGCAGGCGCAGCGCGTACGAGCGCCCGCCGTCGAGCCACTCGCCGGTCGCGTCCTCGGCGGTGTACGCGTACACCGAACCGGTCCCGACCCGCGGGTCGGCCATGGCCGGGGTGACCACGGTGGCCAGGTAGTGGAAGGCCGCGCGGGCGTCGAGCAGGCGCGCGCCCTCCTGCAGGAACTCGTGGTCGCCACCGATGAAGAGGCGTTTCCAGGACGAGCCGGGGTAGTAGTACGCCTCGGCGGCGCGGGGCCGGAACACCAGCGCGCGGGCCATGCCCGCGGCCAGCGGCGCCGCCTTGCCGAGGATGGCGCGCATCCGGTCGTCGGGGGCGAAGACGTCACCCTTGACGATGCCGACGGCGGCCAGCACGCCGCGCCGCTCGGGGTCGAGCGAGTCCAGCGGCTCCTCCTGCACCACCGTGTCGACCTCCTCGTAGAAGGTCGCGTCGTTGGCGTGCACCGTGTTGTGCGGCCGCTCGCCGATGTCGACGAACTCGTTCGGCGGCGGGTACGCGGTCTGGTCCAGCGGGTGGATGCGGATGCCGCGCAGCGACTCCACGCCGTCGAGGGCGCGGAACACGGCCCGGTTGGTGTAGGTCGGGCTGCGGAAGACGTAGTAGCCGTCTGGGAACTCGCCCTCGTGGTCGGGCGGCAGGAACAGGTACTTGCCGCCCCGGCCCTGGTCCGGACCGGCCAGGCCCAGGTCCGTGACGTGCCGGGACCAGAAGTCGTCGACCACGCACACCGAGTTCGGCGGCGCCTGCACGACGGTCGGCCCGTCGGTGTTGAGGTCGAGGAAGGTGTGGGCGTACGCCGTGTCGGTGTCGGGCGTCAGGTAGATGCTGCGCGCGTCGGCCCGGGGGCCGGTGATCGCGATCTGGCGGGCCGAGGTGACGCCGATGTTGCGCAGCCCCGCCCGCATCGCGGCCAGGGACGCGCCCGGCATCGCGACCAGGAACGCCTCGACTGCCCGCATCAGGTCGAGCGCGTCGTAGAGGCCGCCGACGCTGTCCGGCGCGGGCAGGCCGTCGGCGAACGCGAACCGCCCGAGGGGGGTGTTCAGCTGCTCCGGCATGCTGAGCGCCGCCAGGGTCTCCTTCGGGATGGACATCCCTCACCTCCGTGCCCCGATGCCCGCGCCTTATCGCACGGTATGCGCAGACGGAGAGGCGTGTCCGGCGATCGGACGACTCGGCGGGCGGTGGCGCGGTGGGGCGTGGCGCGGTGGCCGGGCTACTCGGCGACGGCCCGCATCGGCCGGCGGGCCGGTGCCGGGACGTGACCGCCGGCCGGCTGGCCGTGGCCGTGCCCGTTGCCCGGCGCCTGCCCGTGCCCGTGCCCTGGCAGCGGAGGGTGCAGCGCACCGTGCCCGCTGCCCGCACCGTGCCCACTGCCCGGTCCGTGCTCGCCCTGCCCGTGTCCGTGCCCGTTGATGCCCTGGCCGTGTCCTGAGCCGTGCCCGTTGGCGGGGCCGTGTCCGTGGGCGCCGTGGCCGTTGGCGGGGCCGTGTCCGTGGGCGCCGTGGCCGTTGGCGGGGCCGTGTCCGTGTCCGTTGGTGCCGTGGCCGTTGGTGGCCGGGTGGCCGGGCGCCGGGTGGAAGGAGGTGGTGGCGACGGGCACCATCACGGGGACGTAGCCGCCCTGGGTCGGCTCCGGCTCGGCGGGCGCGGGGACGGCCGGGGCGGGGACGGCGGACACCGCGTCGGTGCGCGGGCCGGGCTGCGACGCGCCGGGCACCTGGAACACGCCGCGGGCCGGATGATCGGGCAGGCCGGGCACGGAGACGGAGGTGAACCGCACCGGCAGCGGCACCGGCTCGGCGACGAGATCGTGCTGCGGCTCGGCGTACCGGGTGAGGGCGATGACGGCGCCCAGCGTCACCACGAAGCCGAGCGCGGCGACCCACACCATGCCGGGGCGGATCTGGTCGCCCAGCAGCAGCATGCCGATCGCGGCGGCGGGCGCCGCACCGGCGGCGTCCATGGCGGCCACCGCGGCGTTGGTCGAGCCGCGCTGCATGGCCAGCCCCAGCAGCAGCTGGCCGGTGAGCGAGTGGGCGATGACGAGGTAGAGCAGCGGGTTGAGGCCGAACTCGACGATGGTCTGCGCCGAGGCCAGCGGGCGGGCCGCGATCGCGGCCGAGGCGAAGCAGAGCCCCGCGAGCGAGCCGAGCACCACCGAGCCGAGCACGCCCTGCACCCGCCCGGCGAACGTGCTCACCCCCGCGATCGCCACCAGCGCGACGACCAGCGAGATGATGCCCTTGCTGTCCAGCGGCTCGGCGTGGCCCGGCTTGGCCGACGCGGCGAGCATGCCGATGCCCGCCACGACCGCGGTGAGCAGCAGGATCTCCGCCGGTGGCAGCTTCCACTTGAGCAGCACGACCCCGGCGACGGCGGTGACGCACAGGCCCGCGGTCACCGCCGACTGGACCAGGAACAGCGGCAGATCACGCCGCGCGCCCAGCGCCAGCACGAAACCGAGGATCTGGCAGCCGAGGCCGAGCAGGTAAGTCCGGTTGCCGAACAGGCGCAGCAGCAGCCCCGGATCGAGGGTTTCGGTCGTCGCTGTGCGTGTCGCCGCGACGGACTGCAGCAGGTTGGCGATGCCGTATGCGGCGATCATCGCCGCCAGGAACCACCAGCCAGAGGACACCACCCACGCAGCTTAGACCCTTAGGGGTCGGCAGCGCCCTACCCGGCGGCCACTTAACCGAGTGAATGATGCTGACTACAGAGCGCGAAGACCGGCCGGGCTCAAGCGCTCCAGCACGTCGTCGTGCAGCTGCCCGTTGGTGGCCACCGCGGAGCCGCCGCCGGCGCCCGGCCGCCCGGACAGGTCGGTGAAGTTGCCGCCCGCCTCGGTCACGATCGGGATCAGCGCGGCCATGTCCCACAGCATCAGCTCGGGCTCGATCATGATGTCCAGCGCGCCCTCGGCCAGCAGCATGTAGCCGTAGAAGTCGCCGTACGCCCGGCTGCGCCAGGTCTTGCGCATCAGGTCCAGCACCGAGGCCAGCCGGCCGGTCTGCTCCCAGCCGTCCAGGGAGGAGTAGCAGAAGCTCGCGTCGGCCAGCCGGCGCACGCCGGAGACCCGGATCGGCTGCGCCGCGGCCTGGTGGCGGCCCGCGAACGCGCCCAGGCCGCGCGCGGCCCACCAGCGCCGTCCCAGCGCGGGTGCCGAGACCATGCCGACGACCGGCTCGTCCCCCTCCATCAGCGCGATGAGGGTGCCCCAGATCGGCACGCCGCGGATGAAGTTCTTGGTGCCGTCGATCGGGTCGATGACCCACTGCCGGCTGCCGCTGGCACCGGTCACCCCGAACTCCTCGCCCAGCACGCCGTCCCGCGACCGGGTGCGGGCCAGCGTCGAGCGCAGCGCCTTCTCCACCGCGGTGTCCGCGTCCGAGACCGGGGTGAGGTCGGGCTTGCTCTCCACGTACAGATCCAGCGCCTTGAAGCGGGACATGGAGATGGAGTCGGCGGTGTCCGCCAGGACGTGGGCAAGCCCAAGGTCATCGGAGTAGCGGGCCATGGCGAGAACTTATCGGATCTCCGCACCTCGCCGGTACCGGGTCGGTGGACCCGCCGTAAATGAGAACGCGTGGACCGCCGCCCGGGGGGTAACTTCGGTGACCATGGGCGCGGACTCTGAGAAGGTGCTCCGGACGTTTCTCGACGAGCACGGCCGGCTGACGGCGATACCCGCCAAGGCGAGCAAGCGGCGGGTGCTGCTGGAGCACATCGTGGCGGCGTTCGAGCCCGGCGTGCGGATGACCGAGCGCGAGGTCGACGCGGTGCTGCGGGCCTTCTACGAGCCGGACTGGGTGTCGCTGCGGCGCTACCTGATCGACACCGGCCTGATGGCCCGCGCCGACGGCGTCTACTGGCGCACCGGCGGCTACGTCGAGGTCTGAGCCCGGCCGGGGCGGCGGTCAGCCCGCTGCGGGCTGGCCCGGCTGCTCGGTGTCGCCCGCGCGGGAGGCCAGCAGGCGGCGGTACGACGCCAGCCGGCGCACGTCCGCCCGCCCCTGCGCCACCCACGCGTCCAGGGCGCACTCGCCGCCGGTGTGCTCGCAGTTGGGCGGGCAGTCCACGGTCCCCTCGACGAGGTCGCCGAAGCCGTGCAGCAGGTCGTCGGAGGAGACCAGGGCCAGGCCGAAGCTGCGTACGCCGGGCGTGTCGATGATCCAGGACTCGCGCTTGTCCGGCAGCCGCAGCGCCACGGCGCTGGTCGAGGTGTGCCGGCCCTTGCCGATCGCGCTGACCACGCCCACCGCTCGCCCGGCGTCCGGGATCAGCCGGTTGACCAGCGTCGACTTGCCCACGCCGGAGTGCCCGACGAGCACCGACCGCCGCCCGGACAGGCGCTCGCGCAGCTCGCCGAGGTCGCCGTCGGGGCGCGTGAGCACGTGGTCGAGGTCGAGCTCGGTGTAGTAGCTGAGCACCTGCTCGGGGCCGGCCAGGTCGGCCTTGGTCAGGCACAGCAGCGGTTCGATGTCGGCGGCGTACGCGGCGACCAGGCAGCGGTCGATGAAGCCCTCGCGCGGCGGCGGGTCGGCGAGCGCGCTCACGATGACCAGCTGGTCGGCGTTGGCCACCACCACCCGCTCGATGCGGCCCTCGGCGGTGGTGTCGTCGTCGTCGGCGGTGCGCCGCAGCACCGACCGGCGCTCGGCGATCCGTACGATCCGGGCCAGGCTGCCGGCGTCGCCGGTGACGTCGCCGACCAGGCCGACCTCGTCGCCCACCACCACCGACTTGCGGCCCAGCTCGCGGGCGCGCATCGCGGTGACCTCGAACGTCTTGCGGCCCTCGGTCACCACGCAGGTGTACCGGCCGCGGTCGACGGCGACCACGAACCCGGTCACCGCGTCGTCGTGCTTGGGCCGGGTCCGGGTGCGGGGTCGCGAGCGCGACGACTTGGTGGCCCGCACCCGCACGTCGTCCTCGTCGTACTCCCGCTTCTTCTTCATGGCTGCACCCTCATCTTCCGGCGACCACCGCGCTCCATAGTGCCGGGAACTCGGGCAGCGTCTTGGAGGTACACGCCACGTCGGTGAGCTGGACGCCGGGCACCCGCAGGCCGATGACGGCGGCGGCGTGCGCCATCCGGTGGTCGTCGTACGTCTCGAAGACCGTGCCGGTCAGCGGGCCGGGCGTGACGGTCAGGCCGTCGGGGGTCTCCTCGACCCGCGCGCCGAGCGCGGTGAGCTCCCGGGCCAGCGCCGCCAGCCGGTCGGTCTCGTGGGTGCGGATGTGGCCGACGCCGCGCAGCGTGGACGGCCCCTCGGCCAGCGCGGCCAGCGCCGCCACGACCGGGGTCAGCTCGCCCACTTCGGACAGGTCCGCGTCGATCCCGCGGATGACCCCGGTGCCGGTGACGGTGAGGCCGTGCTCGGACAGGGTGACCGCGCCGCCGAGCGCGCCGAGCAGCTCGCGGACCCTGCCCACCGGCTGCACGCTGCTGCGCGGCCAGCCGGTCAGGGTGACGCTGCCGCCGGTGACCAGGGCCGCGGCGAAGAACGGCGCCGCGCCGGACAGGTCAGGCTCGATCTGCCAGGCCCGCCCGGACAGCCGGCCAGGCGCGACGTGCCAGACGTCGCGCTGGCTGTCGTCGACGGCCGCACCGGCCGCGCGCAGCATCTGCACGGTCATCCGCAGGTGCGGCGCGCTGGGCACCGGGTTCGGGCCGACGTGGCGGACCGTGATGCCCTCGTCGAAGTCGGCGGCGGCCAGCAGCAGGCCGGAGATGAGCTGGCTGGACAGCGAGGCGTCGACGGCGACCTCGCCGCCGCGCAGCCGGCCCTTGCCGTGCACGGTCAGCGGCATGCCGTCGATGCTGGAGGCCTCGATCTGGGCGCCCAGCTCGCGTAGCGCGCGCAGCAGCGGGCCGAGCGGGCGCTGCCGGGCGCGCGGGTCGCCGTCGAAGGTGACCCGGCCGTTGGCCAGCGCGGCGACCGGGGGCAGGAAGCGCATGACGGTGCCGGCCAGCCCGACGTCGATGTGCGCGGGTCCGGCCAGCGGCCGGGGCCGCACCTCCCAGCGCTCGTCATCCGAGGTGGACACGTGCGAGCCGAGCGCGCGCAGCCCGGCGGCCATCAGCTCGGTGTCGCGGGCGCGCAACGGGGCCAGCAGCGTCGACGGCCCCAGCCCGAGCGCGGAGAGCACCAGTGCCCGCGCGGTGATGGACTTCGAACCGGGCAGGCGGACGACGGCGTCCACGGCATCGACGGCGGTAGGCGCGGTCCACGGCACCAGTGCTCTGCTCACGCCCCACAGTCTGCCTGATGGACGCTGGTGGGGAGTCGTCGGTGGTCCGCTGTCCCGGCGGACCGCCGGGACGAGCCGTCAGCGCCAGGTGGCGTAAGGTGACCGGCATGTGTGGGCGGTACGCGACGACTCGTACGGCGACGGATCTCTCCCAGATCTTCGCGGCGCAGGACGAGACGGACGAGTCGCTGGCGCCCGACTACAACCTGGCGCCCACCGATCCCGCCCCGATCGTGCGCGTCTCGGGATCGAGCGGCGGCCGGGTGCTCAGCGTGGCCCGCTGGGGCCTGGTGCCGCCGTGGGCCGACGACCCGCGCACCGGGCTCAAGATGATCAACGCGCGGGCCGAGACGCTGGCCACGTCGCGGGTCTTCGGGCCGTCGTTCACGGGCAAGCGCTGCATCGTGCCGGCCGACGGCTGGTACGAGTGGGTCCGCACCGAGACCGGCAAGCAGGCGTTCTACATGACCGACCCGGCCGCGGGCGGCGGGCTGGCCTTCGCGGGCCTGTGGACCGCCTCGAAGTTCGGCCTGAGCTGCACCATCGTCACCACGGCGGCGCTGGGTGAGCTGGCCCGGGTGCACGACCGCATGCCGCTGCTGCTGGCGCCGGAGCAGTGGGAGCAGTGGCTACACGCCCCGGCCGACCCGGCGCTGCTGGCCCCGCCGGGCCAGGCGTACCTGTCCCGGCTGGAGATCCGTCCGGTGGGCGCCGCCGTGGGCAACGTACGTAATGACGGTCCTGAATTGACCGCACGCGTGGCCGCACCGGGCGTCCAGGATGGCCTGTTCTGATTTTGCGCGGTTACGTGGCATTTTGTGCCACAAGTTTTGCGGTAAACCCTTGTCTGAACCTCGTAAGGTGCGGTAAGACACAGCGTCGGTGGTAAGCGGTCATGCCGCGCGTCACCGTCTGTCTGAGCCGGATCCTCCCGCTGGCCGGGGGGACCGACCCACGGGGGAGGTGGGTGGATGACCCGGGCGCGGATTCCACGCCCGCACGAAGTCGCCGCTGCTCGCAGAGACCCGCGTTTGGTGCGGGCCGTGCGGGAGCGTCACGACAATGCCTGGCGCACCAGGGGTGCCTGCCAGGCCGTCGATCCGGAGACCTTTTTCCCCGCACCGCTGGAGCCCGCTGACGCGGCCGTCCAGCTGTGCGGGCGGTGTCCGGTGTCGGGGGCCTGTCTGGCCTGGGCGCTGAGCGTCGGCGACTGCCACGGCGTATGGGGCGGCACGACCGCACGAGAGCGGCGGGCCATGCTGGTCGCCTGGCGGACCGAGGAACAGCAGGAGGAACTGCCGTACGCGGCCTACGGGCCGCAGACCGACCTGGTGGTCTCGGCCGGTGAGCTGCGTCCGCCGCAGCGATCCGCGGTCGGGGCGACCCGGCAGGTGCCGCGCATCCCGGTGCAGCGCACCGGGCTGTCCCTGTGCACGCTGGGCGAGGCGGAGCGCGACTCCGTACTGCACGGCGTGCCGCTACTGGTCAGGGAGCCCGTTCACGCCGCATGATCGCCTCATGCGAGGCGGTTCCCGAGCGGTGGAGACCGGGCGCGGCCCGGCACGAGTGGAAGTCACCCTGCCCGGCGACGAAGCCGGGCGAGCCGACGACCGAGCGCAGCGGCGGTCCGGGGCGGGCGCGACGCGTCCGGCCCCGGCCGCGCTGCTCGTGCTCGGGCACGGTGCCGGCGGTGACGTGGACGCACCGGATCTCACCGCGGTGCGCGACGCCGCGCTCCGGGCCGGGGTGGCGGTCGCGCTGGTCACCCAGCCTTACCGGGTGGCCGGGCGGCGCGCGCCGGCTCCCGCGGGCCACCTCGACGAGGCCTGGAGGGACGTGCTCGCGGTGCTCACCGCGCAGGTGCCGGGCGTGCCGCTGATCGTCGGCGGCCGGTCCAGCGGCGCGCGGGTGGCGTGCCGCACCGCCGCGGCGGTCGGCGCGTCGGGCGTCGTGGCGCTGGCGTTCCCACTGCACCCGCCCGGTAAGCCGGAGCGCAGCCGGGCGGACGAGCTGCGCACCGGGCTGCCCACGCTGGTGCTCAACGGCGACCGCGATCCCTTCGGCGTGCCCGCGGCCACGCCGGGCGTCGAGATCGTGGTCCTTGCCGGAGCGCGGCACGACCTGCGCGGCGCGCTCGACGCGGTCGGCCGTGCGGTGGTCGCCTGGCTGAGCGATCGCGGCTGGGCGGACAAGCCCGAGTGATCGGCCGCCCGCCGATGCGGAGTCCCTGGCTGCCACGTGAACGGCGCCGCTCCCGCAGGTCCGCGCCGCGGGTGCGGGCGGTCCCGGTGGTGACGGTGGTCACCGCGGTGGGCGTGTCGCGGAATGAGACCGCCGCCGTGCGGTGTTGCACCCCGCGGATGGGCCGATCGGTATCGGCCCGGGCGAGAGGTGGTCGATGGTGCGCACAGGTACGCGCTGGGTGACACGGCCGAGCGACGATCCGGCGGTGCAGACCGTGGAGCGGCTCCTGTCGGCTCCGGAGTGGCCGGCCGCGCTGGACGACGACGCGGCATCCGGCATTACCGCCGTGCCCGCCCCGCGGGTGCACCTGGCATCGGTAGAGTCAGCCTCAGTGCTGCGGCCCGCTCGGAAGGAGCCGCGGCCCGGCAGATCTTCGAGGGTGGTCTCGCGCTTGACCAGCACCGACAGCGTCGAAGAGCGTCGTTCCCGCTTCGAGCGGGACGCGATGCCCTTCCTCGACCAGCTCTACGCGGCCGCACTGCGGATGACGCGCAACCCGGCCGACGCCGAGGACCTGCTGCAGGAGACCTTCCTCAAGGCGTACGCCGCGTTCCACCAGTTCGAGGACGGCACGAACCTCAAGGCGTGGCTCTACCGCATCCTCACCAACACCTTCATCAACTCGTATCGCAAGAGGCAACGGCAGCCCATCCAGGCGCCGACGGACGAGATCACCGACTGGCAGCTGGCCGAGGCGGAGTCGCACACCTCCACCGGCCTGCGCTCGGCCGAGACCGAGGCGCTGGACCGGCTGCCCGACAGCGACGTCAAGGACGCGCTGCAGTCGTTGCCGGAGGAGTTCCGGTTGGCGGTCTACCTCGCCGACGTGGAAGGCTTCTCCTACAAGGAGATCGCAGACATCATGAACACGCCCATCGGCACCGTGATGTCCAGGCTGCACCGTGGCCGTCGCAACCTGCGCAAGCTCCTCGAGGGCTATGCCGCGGAGCGCGGTTTCTCGGGCCAGACCAGCGCTCGGGAGGCGTCATGAGCGAACACGAGGACGGCGACTGCCGCGAGGTTCTCACCGAGGTCTACCTCTATCTCGACCTCGAGTGTTCCGACGACCGGCGCGCCCTGATCAAGCATCACCTCGACGAGTGCTCGCCGTGCCTGCGGGAGTTCGGCATCGAGCAGGAGGTCAAGGCGCTGGTGAACCGGTGCTGCGGCCAGGAGCAGGCGCCCGCGGAGCTGAAGGACCGGCTCCGGGCCAAGCTCTCCGAGCTGGTGGTCGAGGTCGACGCCACCCGCGAGCTGGGCTGAGCCGCCCGGGATTCCCGCCTTCCGTGAAGATCGCTGTTCGGTGTCGAAGAGTGCGGTTTCACCGCGGTTCGTGACACGGATCAGCGATCTTCGCCGTTTCGCGCCTGGCGCGGCGCGGCACTGCGGGGTCGGCGTCAGCGGAGGCGGAAGACCTCGCCGCGCGGGGTGAACGGCAGCCGGCCGCGCTCGGGCATCAGGTACGCGTGCTCGCGGCGCACCCGCAGCACGTCACAGTCCCCGTCCGTGATGATCAGGATCGGCCCGTCCGCGGGGAAGTCCGCGGCCCGTTCCAGCAGCCGGATGCCCGGCTGCAGCTCGGTGCCGCCGCGGCCGCGCACCTTCACCCGCCCGGCGATCTCCTCGACCGGCAGGTAGCCCGCGTCGTAGGCGGCCGCGTCGCAGAACACCACCCGCGCCGCGGGCACGTCGCGGGCCAGCGCGTACGCCGCGATCGCGCCCAGCGCCCGGCCCATCAGCTCGTGGTTCATCGACCCGGAGGTGTCCAGCACGACGCCGAAGGTGCGCTGCCGCTCGACCAGCTCCGGACGGACCCGGCCCGGCCGCGGGATGTCCGGCGTCGCGGCCTGCCGGCGCGAGGCGCGCGCGTACGACCGGGTCGGCTCCAGCGGCGTGAAGTACCGGTCGAACCACTGCGCGAGCTGCACGTCCCAGGGCGGGGGCGGGTTGTCCAGCACCCGGATCTCGGCGACCAGCCCGGCGGGCAGATAGCCCCGGCCGTGCTGCTCGTGGTATGCCAGCCCGTTGACCAGCGCGCGGCGGCAGAAGTCGTCGACGTCGCCCGCGCGCCGGGCCTCCTCCGCGCCGCCCGCGGGCCGGTCCAGCATGTCGCCCAGCCCGCGCCCGCGCAGCGTGCCCAGCTTGCGGTAGCGGCGCAGGTTGGCGGCGATCAGGTCGTACACCTCCTCGCTGGAGTGGTCCTTGAGCGCCGGGTCGTAGAGCACGTCCTCGGGCATCTCGCCGACGCCCAGCTGCACCAGCCAGCCGTTGATCACGTAGTCGGTGGCGACGTTCCACAGGTATGGGTCGCGCGCGCCGACCCGCTGCCCGTGGCGCAGGGCGGCGTGCAGCATCTCGTGCGCCAGCACGAACCGGCACTGCGCCTCCGGCAGCCCGCGCAGCGGGTTCACGTAGATCTCGCCCGCCGTGGCGTCCACCGCCGCGACCGAGATCTGCCAGGCGCGCGCCAGGTCCGCGTCGGCCACGATGCGAAAGCCCGCGGCCAGCGCCCCCAGCAGCGGGTACGACGACACGAACCAGCGCCGGGCCTGCTCCCACGGGCTGTTCGGGTCGATCTCGCCGTCGTCGCGCGGGCGGGCCTGCCCCGCGTCCTCCACCGCGGCGGTCGCGGCGGCGGCCAGCCCGATCGCGAACAGCTCCGGCCAGGTCAGCGTCGGGGCGCCGGGGGCCGGCCGCATCCGCCGGGGCAGGCCGGTGTCCTCGGGGTCGGCGAAGTCCTGGTCGCCCAGCGTGCCGCCGCAGCCCAGCGCGGCGTACTCGGCCGGCACGCCGGTGTCGCGCCACAGGTCGGCCAGCCGGTCCTCGTCGGTGCCGGGCAGGTCGGCGGGCACGTGGCAGGGCGGCGTGCCCAGCCGCAGCTGCTGCTGGAACCGGGCCACCACCAGGCACGCCGCCGCCTGGGCCGGATGATCGGTGCGCCGCCCCGGCTCCAGGTGCCCGAAGCCGAGGTGCAGCACGCAGTGGGTGAGGATCCAGATCCACTCGTCGAGCTCGGCGGGGGCGTTCCGGTTGACCGTGATCCGGCCGTCGCGGCGCACCCGCGCCCAGCCGCGCGCCCGGCCCAGCTCGGGGTGCTCGGCCCAGTCGGTCGACAGCCAGCGGTCGCCGTACGGCGAGTCACGCATGGCGGTGAACATCCGCTCGCCGAAGACCGCCTGCGCGGCGGCGTCGAAGGCCTCCTTGCGCGGGTCCTTGCGCGGCGCGCCCCGGCGGCTCACGCCCGGCCGCCGACGCCGCGCACGGCACCGGCGCCCGCGCCACCACACGGCGCGGGCGCGGGACGGACGCTCGTTGCCGACCAACGCGCTGCCCGCCCAGCCCGGCGGCCAGGTGTACGAGGGCACCATCGACGACGACCGCCGGCCCTGATCTCCCGAGCCGG
>NZ_JBFAOU010000081.1:0-34386 GCF_040675365.1 Catellatospora sp. NPDC049609
ATGAGGATGGTGGTGTAGTTGCCGGTCGTCATCCACGTCATAAGAAGGGCACCTTCTACAACGCGGAGCGTTAAGAAGGTGCCCTTCCTTTTGCTGCTAGAGGCCCTTGGGGTGCCAGACGGTCTTGGTTTCGAGGTATGCCGTCATGGGGGCGAGGCCGGGGTCGGCGGACCAGTCGACGGCCGCCGGGCGGCGGACGCGCTTGAGGGTCTCGGCGGCGGCCTGCTCCAGTTCCAGGGCCAGCTTGGCGTCGGTCACGCCGGTCAGGTCGAGGCCGTTGACGTCGCTGTGCGAGGCCAGCCACGG
The DNA here is from genome assembly GCF_040675365.1 of Catellatospora sp. NPDC049609. Taxonomy (NCBI): domain Bacteria; kingdom Bacillati; phylum Actinomycetota; class Actinomycetes; order Micromonosporales; family Micromonosporaceae; genus Catellatospora; species Catellatospora sp. NPDC049609. Next base: position 307 of record NZ_JBFAOU010000081.1, read on the forward strand.
GGCGACCTCGGCGGCGGAGCCGGTGAGGATGTTCACCACGCCGCCGGGCACGTCGGAGGTGGCCAGCACCTCGGCCAGGGTGATCGCCACGCGCGGCGCGTCGGAGATCACGAGCACCGTGTTGCCGGTGGCGATCGCCGGGGCGATGACGCTGACCAGGCCGAGCAGCGTCGGGTTCGACGGCGCGACCACCGCGATGACACCGCTGGGCTCCGGCGAGGAGAGGTTGAAGTACGGCCCGGCGACCGGGTTCGCCCCGCCCGCCACCTGGGTGATCTTGTCGGTCCAGCCTGCGTACCAGACCAGGCGGTCGACGGCCTCGTCCACCTCGGACTCGGGCACCTCCAGGGCGGTGAACTCGTCGCGGCGGCCCTCCAGCATCTCGGCCACCCGATAGATGACCTGGCCCCGGTTGTACGCGGTCGCGCCCGACCACTTGCCGAACGCGGCCCGCGCGGCGAGCACGGCGTCGCGGGCGTCCTTGCGGGATGCCTGGGCGGCGTTGGCCACGAACTGCCCCTTGCTGTCGGCGACGACGTAGGTGCGGCCCGACTCGCTGCGCGGGAACGCACCACCGATGAACAGCTTGTACGTCTTGCGCACGGCGAGCCGTGCCGGCGCCGCGGCCTTCGCGGTGGTGCGCGAGGCGGACGCGACCGCGGTGGACTCGGCGGCCTTCGCGGCGGTGCCGGGAGCGGCGTCCTTCTTACTGGGCAAGGTAGGCCTCCAGGCCGTGGCGACCGCCCTCGCGGCCGTATCCGGACTCCTTGTAACCGCCGAACGGCGAGGTGGGGTCGAACTTGTTGAAGGTGTTCGCCCAGACCACGCCGGCCCGCAGCTGGTCGGCGATGGCGAGGATGCGTGAGCCCTTCTCGCTCCAGATGCCCGCCGACAGCCCGTACGGCGTGTTGTTCGCCTTCTCGACCGCCTCGGCCGGGGTGCGGAAGGTCAGCACCGACAGCACCGGCCCGAAGATCTCCTCGCGGGCGATGCGGTGCGCCTGGGACACGCCGGTGAAGATGGTCGGCGCGAACCAGAAGCCCCGGTCGGGCAGCTCGCACGGCGGCGACCAGCGCTCTGCGCCCTCGGCCGCGCCGACTTCCGTGAGACTCCGAATGCGTTCCAGCTGCGCGGCCGAGTTGATCGCGCCGACGTCGGTGTTCTTGTCCAGCGGGTCGCCGACGCGCAGCGTGGCCATGCGCCGCTTGAGCGACTCCAGGAGCTGGTCGGCGATGGACTCCTGCACCAGCAGCCGGGAGCCCGCGCAGCAGACGTGGCCCTGGTTGAAGAAGACGCCGTTGACGATGCCCTCGACGGCCTGGTCGATCGCGGCGTCGTCGAAGACGATGTTCGCCGCCTTGCCGCCCAGCTCCAGGGTGACCTTCTTCTTCGTGCCCGCGACGGCCCTGGCGATGATCCGCCCGACCTCGGTGGAGCCGGTGAAGGCGACCTTGTCCACGTCCGGGTGGTTCACCACGGCCGCGCCGGTCTCGCCCGCGCCGGTGACGATGTTGACCACGCCCGGCGGCAGGTCTGCCTGCTGGCAGATCTCGGCGAACAGCAGCGCGCTCAGCGGGGTCGTCTCGGCCGGCTTGAGCACCACCGTGTTGCCCGCGGCCAGCGCCGGGGCGATCTTCCACGCCAGCATGAGCAGCGGGAAGTTCCACGGGATGACCTGGCCGGCCACGCCCAGCGGGCGCGGGTCGGCGCCGAAGCCCGCGTACGGCAGCTTGTCGGCCCAGCCCGCGTAGTAGAAGAAGTGCGCCGCGGCCAGCGGCACGTCCACGTCGCGCGACTCCTTGATCGGCTTGCCGTTGTTCAGCGTCTCCAGCACGGCCAGCTCGCGGCTGCGCTCGGCGATGATCCGCGCGATGCGGAACAGGTACTTGGCCCGCTCCCGGCCCGGCATCGGGCCCCACACGTCCTCGTACGCGCGCCGCGCCGCCTTGACGGCACGGTCCACGTCCGCGGTCGACGCCTCGGCGACCTCGGCGAGCACCTCCTCGGAGGCGGGGGAGATGGTCTTGAAGCTGCCCGCGCCGTCGGTGAACTCGCCGTCGATGAACAGCCCGTACGACGGCTGCAGCTTCACGATCGAGCGCGACTCCGGCGCCGGCGCGTACTCAAATGCGCTCATGTCTAGTCCAGGGTGAAGTAGTCGGGGCCGGCGTAGTGGCCGGTGGCGAGCTTGGTGCGCTGCATCAGCAGGTCGTTGAGCAGCGTGGAGGCGCCGAACCGGAACCAGTCCGGGTCGAGCCAGCCGTCGCCGGCGATCTCGTTGACCATGACCAGGTACTTGATGGCGTCCTTGGTGGTGCGGATGCCGCCCGCGGGCTTCACGCCGACCTTGCGGCCGGTGGTGTCGAGGAAGTCGCGCACCGCCTCCAGCATGATCAGCGTGACCGGCAGGGTCGCCGCGGGGGATACCTTGCCGGTGGAGGTCTTGATGAAGTCGCCGCCCGCCAGCATGGCCAGCCAGGACGCGCGCCGCACGTTGTCGTACGTGACCAGCTCGCCGGTCTCCAGGATGACCTTGAGGTGCGCCTTGCCGCAGGCCTCCTTGACGGCGACGATCTCCTCGAACACCTCCAGGTAGCGACCCGACAGGAAGGCGCCCCGGCTGATCACCATGTCGATCTCGTCGGCGCCCGCGGCGACGGCGGCCCGGGTGTCGTCGAGCTTGACCTTCAGCGGCGCCTGCCCCGACGGGAACGCCGTGGCGACGCTGGCCAGGTGGATGCCGGAGCCGCGCAGCGCCTCGGCGGCGGTCGGCACCATCGAGGGGTAGACGCAGATCGCGGCGACCGGCGGGCAGGTCGGGTCGGCGGGGTCGGGACGCCGGGCCTTCGCGCACAGCGCCCGGACCTTGCCGGGCGTGTCGGCGCCCTCCAGCGTGGTCAGGTCCACCATCCGGATGGCGAGGTCGATCGCCCACGCCTTCGCGGTCGTCTTGATCGATCGGGTGCCCAGGCCCGCGGCGCGCGCGTCCGCGCCGACCCGGTCGACGCCGGGCAGGCCGTGCAGGAAGGTCCGCAGCGCCGCGTCAGAGCGCGTGACCTCGGACAACGGTGAGATGGTGGCCGTCATACGCGAAGTCTACGCGGCGTCACGAGTATCGATCTTGTCCACGCCTTGGGATCCGGGACTTCGGTGGCCGTCGTCACGCGGTTACACCATGGCGGGCGACACCTCGGCGCCGGTTGGCACTGCGCGGGCAGAGGCAGGCGGGTAGTTTCACGTCGTGGACGTACTCGTCGTAGATCACCCGCTGGCCCAGGCCCGCCTCACCGCCATGCGCGACGCTCGCACCGACTCGGCCAGCTTCCGGGCCGCGCTGCACGAGCTCACCACCATGCTGGCGTACGAGGCCACCCGCACCTTCCAGGCCGACACGTTCCCGGTCGAGACCCCGGTCGCGACCGCGGTGGGCACCCGGCTGGCGAACCCGCCGCTGCTGGTGCCGGTGCTGCGCGCCGGGCTCGGCATGGCCGACGCCGCGCTGTCGCTGCTGCCGGAGTCCTCGATGGGCTTCGTCGGCCTCGCCCGCGACGAGCACACCTTCGAGCCCCGCGCGTACATGGAGTCCCTGCCCGGCGATCTGGCCGGCAAGCCCGTCCTGGTGCTGGATCCGATGCTGGCCACCGGCGGCTCGCTGGAACACTGCTGCCGCCTGCTCGCCGACCGCGGCTGCACCGACATCACCGTGCTCTGCGTCCTGGCCGCCCCCGCCGGCATCGACCGCCTCCGCGCCTCCGGCCTGCCCCTGCGCCTGGTCACCGCCTCCATCGACGAGCGCCTCAACGAGCACATGTTCATCGTCCCCGGCCTCGGCGACGCCGGCGACCGCCAGTTCGGCGGCATGCCCCGCTTCTAACCCCACCCCACCCGGCCGGGCCCACCCACCCACCCACCCCTCCCGCGTTGATCATGAACTTATGGCACGGTTCGACGGCGTGTCGGCGCCACAAGTTCATGATCGACAAGGCGGGTGGCTGCCCCGCATGGCCTGCCGCGGCGGGAGTCGATCAGGAAGTTGTTCCCACGACACGCCGCTGACCCGTGCCATAAGTTCATGATCAACCCAGATGGGGCGGTCAGAGGGGGCGGCGGAGGACGGCTAGGACGGACTGGCCGAAGGGTGGGCGGCGGCGGCGTTCGAGGCGGCGGGTGACCGGGGTGACGACGGAGTCGTAGACGCGCATCATGGCGCCGCCCTTGGGGGACATGCCGAGCAGGCGGGCCGTCACGAAGTAGCAGATGAAGCCGAGGGAGTTGACGTACTCCATGCGCTCGACCAGCAGGCCGGCGGCGAGCGCGACGTCGGTGAGGGTGCGGCGGGTGTAGCGGCGCCAGTGGCCGGTGGCCACGTCGACGCGGCTCATCGCGATCGGGAACGCGGGCACCACCAGCACCAGCGGCGCGCCGGGCCGGACCAGCCGGGCCATGCTGCGCAGCGCCGCGACGTCGTCCTCGATGTGCTCCAGGACGTTGTAGCTGACCAGGGCGGTGTGGTCGGCGCGCTCGTCGGTGGGCAGGAGCATCTCGCGGGCCTCGACCCGGGGGTCGTCGGCGAACCGCTGCTTGAGGTCGATCAGCCGCTCCGGGTCGGCCTCGGTGGCGGTGTAGCGCTCGACGTAGGGCAGCCACTCCATCGCGTAGTCGCCGAGCCCGCTGCCGATCTCGATCGGGTGCGCGCCGAGGTAGGGCGTGGCCATGCCCGCGAACCAGCGGCGGTGGTTGGCCGCCTCGGCCAGGCTCTCCAGCACCGCGGCCTGGATCTTCTGGTCCCCGGTGAGGAGGCTCGGCTCTGTGGCGTACGACGTCATCGACTGCATCCGTCCGGTAGCTGCAACGAGAATCTGTTTCCTGTTTGGCCCGGTAATTCAGGGCTAATCAGGACAGATTACCCAAATGCCGTACATTCGACGCTCGTGAAGACCGAAATTCAGGAGTGGCACCGGGTACGGACCACCTCGGCCGACCGCCCCCCACGTCGCCGCGACCATGCTGACCAGCCACGACGTATCAACGTGACGGCGCTGGTGATGGTTGCGTTCCTGGCCGGCGCGGTGCTGGTGACGTGGGGGCTGTGGCGGGACGGCGCGCGCGCCGCGCTCAGCGAGAACGTCCCGGACCACGTCTTCTTCCAGTTCGTCCTGCGGCACGCGGCGGACGTGGTGACCGGCGACGCGAACCCGTTCTTCACCTCGCGAATGAACGCCCCGCACGGGGTCAACCTGATGGCCAACACGGTCATCCTGGGCATGGGTATCCCGCTGGCCCCGCTCACCCTGCTCGGCGGCCCGCAGCTCAGCTTCACGGTCATCCTGGTGCTCGGCCTGGCGGGCACCGCGGCCGCCTGGTACTGGTTCCTGCGCCGGCACCTCGTGACCTCGCGCGCGGCCGCCGCCGTCGGGGCGGCGCTGTGCGGGTTCGGGCCCGGCATGATCAGCCAGGCGAACGGGCATCCCAACTGGACCGCCCAGTTCCTGGTGCCCTTCCTGGTGCACTGGGCGCTGCGCATGGCCGAGCCGGGCCGCAGCCTGCGCAACGGCACGGTGCTCGGGCTGCTGGTGGTCGCGCAGGCCTTCGTCAACGAGGAGGTGCTGCTCTACACCGCGCTGGCCTGCGCGGTCTTCCTGGCGGCGTACGCCGCGGTGACCTGGCCGCAGCGGCGGGCCGCGATCCGCCCCGTGCTGGCCACGGCGGGCGTCGCCGCGCTGGTCGGGGGCGCGCTGTTGGCGTACCCCCTGTGGACGCAGTTCTTCGGCCCGCAGAGCTACCGCGGTCTGCCGCCGGGGGCGTCGGCGTTCGGGGCGGACCTGGCGAGCTTCGCCGCCTTCCCGCGGCTGTCGCTCGGCGGCAACGTCGACGCGACGCGGCTGCTGACCCAGAACGCCGCCGAGGAGAACACCTTCTTCGGCTGGCCGCTGCTGGCCGTGCTGGCCCTGAGCGTCGCCGGGTGGCTGTGGTCGCGCGGCCTGGTCCGGGCGCTGGTGGTCACCGGCGCGGTGTTCGCGCTGTTCGCGATGGGGCGGCAGGTGTTCGCGGGCGGCGAGCGCACCGCGCTGCCCGGCCTGTGGCGGCCGTTCGGGCAGCTGCCGCTGCTGGAGTCGGTGGTCGCGGTCCGGTTCGGGCTGGTGCTGCTGCCGATCGCCGGGGCGCTGGTGGCGCTGACCATCGAGGTGGTGGCCCGCCTGCCGCGCCAGTCGGCCCAGGGCCTGCCGCTGCGCCGGCTCGCGTACGCCCTGGTCGGGCTCGCGCTGGTGCCGCTGCTGCCGCTGCCGCTGCCCACCCACCGCGGCCCGGCCGTGCCGAAGTTCGTCAGCGAGGGCACCTGGCGGGCGTACGTCCCGGCGGGCCGCACCCTGGTCACCGTGCCGCTGACCAGCAGCGAGCACAACGAGGGCATGCGCTGGTGGGCGCAGTCGGGAGCGGGTTTCAGCTTCCCCGGCGGCTACTTCATCGGGCCCGGCCGGGAGCCGGGCAGCGCGACGTTCGGCCCGCCGCCGCGCCCGACCGACCTGCTGTTCGCCTCGGTCGTCAAGGGCGCGAAGGTGCCGAAGGTGACCGGCCGGATGCGCGACGGCCTGCTCGCCGACCTGCGCTTCTGGAACGCGGGCGCGCTGGTGCTGCCCGACGGCGCGCCCCGCGCGGACGTGCTGCGCGGGCTGGTCGACGACCTCGTCGGCGAGGGGACCCGCACCGGCGGCGTGACGGTCTGGCCGGTGAGCGACCTGGCCTCGGCAGACGGGCAGCCCCCGCGGCCCGCCACCGCCGCCGTCCCGCGAAGCGGTCGTTAGCACCGCGCCGCGGCCGATCTTGTGCAGTTGGCGTCGCCAGGACAGCGGCAACTGCACAAGATCTGCTGGGCGGTGAGCCGTCGCGGGGCGCCGCCGCCCACGACGGCAGGATGCGGCAACGCGCTGGCAAGCCCGCGGCAGGCAAGACGTGCCGGGCAGGGCCACAGCGGCAGACGTTAAGAAGGGCACCTTCTGCTACGCCGAGCGTTAAGAAGGTGCCCTTCCTTGTGGGGTCAGGGGCTGACGGACCAGATGCCGAGGGCGGCGGCGACCTCGGTGCGCAGGGCGCGGATGGTGGCGGCGGCGCGCTCGCGGGCGGCGGCCACGTCGCCCTCGGACACCTGCTCGACGACCTCCAGGTATGCCTTGAGCTTGGGCTCGGTGCCGGAGGGGCGGACCACCACGCGGGCCGTCTCGGTCCGCAGGATGATCACGTCGGCGTTCAGCTCGCCCGGCCGGTCGAGCAGGTCCTCGGTGGAGGTCACCGGCTCGTCGAGCAGCGAGCTCGGCAGCTTCGCGCGCAGGCGGGCCATCATCTGGTCGATCTCGGCGAGGTCGTCGACGCGCACCGAGAGCTGGTCGGTGACGTACAGGCCGAACTCGTTCGCGAGGTCGTCGAGCCGGTCGGTGAGCGTGCGCAGCTCGGCCTTGAGGCCCGCCGCCAGCTCGGCGACGAGCAGCGCCGCGGTGATGCCGTCCTTGTCGCGCACCATGCCCGGCGCGACGCAGATGCCCAGCGCCTCCTCGTACCCGAAGGCCAGGTCCGGCGCGGCGCGGGAGAGCCACTTGAACCCGGTCAGCGTCTCGGCGTACCCGAAGCCGCGCTTGGCGGCCATGGCGCGCAGCAGCGAGGACGACACGATGGTGGTGGCGTACGTGCCGGTGCGGCCCAGCCGCATCAGGTGGTCGGCGAGCAGCACGCCGACCTCGTCGCCGCGGAGCATGCGCCAGCCGTTGCCGTTGCCGTTCGGGGCGGGCACGGCGACGGCGCAGCGGTCGGCGTCGGGGTCGTTGGCGATCGCGATGTCCGCGCGGCGCTCGGCGGCCAGCGCGAGCACCAGGTCCATCGCCCCGGGCTCCTCCGGGTTGGGGAAGGACACCGTGGGGAACGCGCCGTCCGGCTCGGCCTGCGCGGGCACGGTCGCGGGGATCGCGAAGCCCGCCCGCAGGAACGCGTCGCCGAGCACCTTGCCGCCCACCCCGTGCAGCGGGGTGTACGCCACCGACAGGTCCCGGGCGCCCGGCTGGTCCTCCTGCACCACCGTCGCGGCGGCGGCCAGGTACGACTCGACGATCTCGTCGTCGAGCACGGTGCCCGGATGGCCGAGCGGCACCTGCGACAGCAGCTTCACGTTGCGGATCTCGTGCTCGATCTCCTGGTCGGCGGGCGGCACGATCTGCGCGCCGGCGCCCAGCGGGCCGCCCAGGTGCTCGCCGAGGTAGACCTTGTAGCCGTTGTCCTGCGGCGGGTTGTGCGAGGCGGTGACCATCACCCCGGCCACGGCGTCCATCGTGCGCACCGCGTACGCCAGCACGGGCGTGGGCAGCGGGCGGGGCAGCAGCGCGGCGCGCATCCCGGCGCCGGTGGCGACCCGCGCGGTCTCCTGCGCGAACTCGTGCGAGCCGCGGCGCGCGTCGTACCCGATGACCAGCAGCCCGCCGGGCTCCTGCCGGGTGAGCCAGGTGACCAGGCCGGCGGCGGCCTGCCGGACCACGGCGAGGTTCATGCCGTTGGGGCCGGCGCGCAGCGGCCCGCGCAGCCCGGCGGTGCCGAAGGTGAGCGGCCCGCTGAACCGGTCGGCGAGCTCGGTCTCGGTGCCCGGCAGGGCGTCGAGCAGCTGCTGCAGCTCCTTGCGCGAGTCGGGGTCGGGGTCCTGGGCGATCCAGTGGCGTACACGGTCGGCAAGGTTGTCGGTCATGCCGAAACCCCGCTTCGCGTGGTTCCGGCATGACGCCGGGCCGGGCCGCTGATCCGCTCGCTTCGCTCGCTCATCGGTGTTTCATAACACGCGGACCGACCCTTTGCTCAGCAAACCCCTCAGGTGGTGACGATCGCGAAAGACTCGACGGCCTTGTCGAACACGGCCTTGTCCTGCTCGAACGAGCTCTCCAGGGTCGACAGGTACACGTGGTAGGCGACGCCGTCGGCCACGCCGATGCGCCAGATGGCATGCCGCGGGTCCTTGCCGGGCGGCGTGCACTGATACTCCAGCTGCGCCGCGGTCTGCGTGCTGGCCAGCTTCTGGTCGCTCAGGTCGACCCGCTGGTAGGTGCCCTTCTGGCAGCGCTTGGCGTCCTTCTTGAAGTTGCTCTCGGCGCCCTGCAGCTCGCGGGTCGGGTTGCCGCCGCTGTAGATGTTGATGCGCAGCCACCGGTCGCCGTCGGCCGGGTCCTTGTAGTCGACGTAGGTGCTGTTGGCGCCCTTGCTCGGCTTCCAGCCCTTGGGGACGGCCACGGTGGCGCTGCCGTGCGTGTTCTTGACGGTCACCAGCTCCATGCCGTCGGGGGCCTGCGGCGCGGACGAGGAGGCCGGGCTCGGGGTGCCGCCGACGGCGGAGGTGCCGGGCGGCTGCTCCTCCTCGCCGCCCATGACCGCCCAGGCCACGCCGGTGACGAGCACCACGCCGGCCAGGCCGGCCGCGGCGGCCAGGCGGATCTTCTTCGGCCACGCCTTGACCTGGCCGACCAGGTTGTCCAGCGGCTTCGGGCCGGCGGCGGGCGCCGGCGCGACGGTGCGCAGCGCGCCGGTCGGCGCGGGGTGCGCCCCGGTGGGCATGTCCAGCGACGGGTCGGGCGCGCCGCGGCGGCCGCCGCCGGTGGCGCGGGTGGACGGGGTCTCGCCGGTGTGCAGCAGCGCGCGGCCGCCGATCTCCTTGGCGGGGCGCTCGGGCTGCGCGGGTGCCGCCGGGGTCACCCAGGCGGTGGTGGCCGGCTGGGGCGCGACGACCGCCCACGGGTCGGTCACGTGCTGCGGCACGGCGTTCTGCGCCAGCGGGCCGGCGAGCAGCTCGCGCAGCGTGGCGCGGGCCTGGCCGACGTCCCAGCGGCGGGCCGGGTCCTTCTCCATGAGGCCGTAGAGCACGTCGCGCAGCGGGCCGCAGCGCTGCGGCGGGACGGGCTCCTCCTCGACCACGGCGTGCATGGTGGCCAGCGGGTCGCCCTTGTCGAACGGCGGGCGGCCCTCGACGGCGGTGTACATGGTCACGCCGAGCGAGAACAGGTCGCTGGGCGGGCCGAAGGCGTGGCCCAGCGCGCGCTCGGGGGAGATGAAGTGCGGCGAGCCCAGCACCATGCCCGGCGTGGTCAGCTGCACGTCGGTCGGCAGCTTGGCCACGCCGAAGTCGGTGAGCACGCAACGGCCGTCGGTGGTGATCAGCACGTTGGCCGGCTTGACGTCGCGGTGCAGCACGCCGGCGGCGTGCGCCACCTCCAGCGCGCCCAGCAGCGCGATGCCGATCTTGGCGACCGCGCGGGGGGCCAGCGGGCCGTCCTCGATCACCATGTCGGCCAGGCCGCGGGCGTCGAGCAGCTCCATCACGATCCAGGGGCGGCCGGCCTCGGTGACCACGTCGAAGACCTGGACCACGCTCGGGTGCGACAGGCTGGCCGCGGCGCGGGCCTCGCGCAGCGTGCGCTCGTACATCGAGGCGGCGTCGCTGGCGGCCAGGCCCGGCGGCAGCACGACCTCCTTGACGGCCACCTCACGGCGCAGCACGGTGTCGGCGGCACGCCAGACGGTGCCCATGCCGCCGTGCCCGATCGCGGTGCGTAGTGAGTAGCGTCCGCCGATGACAGTGCCCGGAGCCGCTCGGCCGGGGGTGGGGCTGCCGCTCCAGGTGGATGCATGGGTGGTCACTGCTGATGCCGCCAAGTGGGAGGGGACGAGGGGTCACTCAACTCCCTATCCTGTACGACCGCGCGCCTGAGGGAAAGCCGTGAGCGGGCATCGACGCCCAATTTCACCGTTCCGTCCCGCTGTCATCACCCTGGGTGTACGTGATGTGCGCAATCCCTCACCCCGGCGTGGGGCCGGGCGGCCTAACATCCCGGGTATGAACGAGCGTTCAACACGGCGCAGTGAGTCCGGCTTCCCGATCGAGCCCGTCTACGGGCCGGCCGACGGCGAGCGCCCCGGCGAGTACCCGTTCACCCGGGGCGTCTACCCGACGATGTACACGTCCCGGCCGTGGACCATGCGCCAGTACGCCGGCTTCGGCACGGCCGCCGAGTCGAACGCTCGCTACCACCAGCTGCTCAACGCGGGCACCATGGGCCTGTCCGTCGCGTTCGACCTGCCGACCCAGATGGGGTACGACTCGGACGAGCCGATCGCGCACGGCGAGGTCGGCAAGGTCGGCGTCGCGATCGACTCCATCGAGGACATGCGGGTGCTGTTCCGCGACATCCCGCTGGACAAGGTCTCCACCTCGATGACGATCAACGCGCCGGGCAGCGTGCTGCTGCTGCTCTACCAGCTGGTCGCCGAGGAGCAGGGGGTGCCGGGCGACAAGCTCAACGGCACCATCCAGAACGACATCCTCAAGGAGTACATCGCCCGCGGGACGTACATCTTCCCGCCCAAGCCGTCGCTGCGCCTGGTCGCCGACACGTTCGCGTACTGCCGCGCCGAGGTTCCCAAGTGGAACACGATCTCCATCTCGGGCTACCACATGGCCGAGGCGGGTGCGACGCCCGTGCAGGAGATCGCGTTCACGCTGGCCGACGGCATCGAGTACGTGCGCGCCGCCGTCGCGGCCGGATTGGACGTGGACGCGTTCGCGCCGCGCCTGTCGTTCTTCTTCGTCGCCCGCACCACGCTGCTGGAGGAGGTGGCGAAGTTCCGCGCCGCCCGCCGCATCTGGGCGAAGGTGATGCGCGAGGAGTTCGGCGCCAAGGACCCGAAGTCGTGGATGCTGCGCTTCCACACCCAGACCGCGGGCGTGCAGCTCACCGCGCAGCAGCCCGAGGTGAACCTGGTCCGGGTCACCGCGCAGGCGCTGGGCGCGATCCTGGGCGGCACCCAGTCGCTGCACACCAACTCCTACGACGAGGCGATCGCGCTGCCCACCGAGAAGGCGGCCCGGCTCGCGCTGCGCACCCAGCAGGTGCTCGCGTACGAGACGGACCTGACCGCGACGGTGGACCCGTTCGCGGGCTCCTACGTCGTGGAGGCGATGACCGACGAGATCGAGGCCGAGGCCACCGCGCTGATCGAGCGCGTGTTCGCACACGGCTCGGCCGTCGACGCCATCGAGGCGGGCTTCCAGAAGCGCGAGATCGAGTCCTCGGCGTACCGGACCGCGCTGGAGGTGGACTCCGGCGAGCGGGTGGTGGTCGGCCTCAACCGGTTCACCATCGACGTCGAGGAGCCGTACGAGCCGCTGCGGGTCGACCCGGCGATCGAGAAGGAGCAGGCCGCGCGCCTGGCCACGCTGCGCGCCGAGCGCGACGGCGCCGCCGTCGAGGCCGCCCTGGACAAGCTGCGCACCGCCGCCGCGGGCACCGAGAACGTGCTCTACCCCATGCGCGAGGCACTGCGGCTGAAGGCGACGGTCGGTGAGGTGTGTCACGCCCTGCGCTCGGTCTGGGGGACGCACCAGCCGCGCGAGACCTTCTGACCGGTGCCGCGATCATCCACCCGGGCGACCCCGCCCGGGTGGTTTCGTGTCCGCTGAGGGGTTTTCGCGTTAAGAGGTTGTTGCACCGCACCATCTGTGCGACTGGATGGCACGGCGTGATGCCAGTCTCGCGTCATGCGTGACCCGGCACGTCGTCACCCGTTGTAGGAGGTGAGGATGCGTGCAATCGACGGTCCCGCTAGCTTTGGAACGCTCCGACCTGCTCGAATGTGACTCTGAGCAACACAACTACTACAAGAACGTAGTTGCGCAGAGTCACCGGTCCAGGGCTAGGCTTGACGCGTTTTATCCCATCGACCGAGATCGAGAATCTGCCGTGACGAGTGCGCTGGCGCTGCCCAAGAGCAGCTTGCTGACGTCGTCCATGGTGTCCGAGATCATGTCGGACACCGATCCGCTGCCCGGTCAGCTCGACCGCTGGCTCGCTGCCCGCGGCGCCGACCTGGTAGCCGTACGACGTCACATTCACGCGCACCCTGAGCTCTCCCACCAGGAGTTCGAGACCGCCGCGCTGGTGGCGCGCGAGCTCGCCGCGGCCGGTCTGCAGCCGCGCTTCCTGCCCCGGGGCAACGGCGTGATGTGCGACATCGGCGAGGGGGACCGGGTCATCGCGCTGCGCGCGGACCTCGACGCGCTGCCGCTGCCCGACGTCAAGGACGTGGCGTACCGCTCGACCGTGCCCAACGTGACCCACGCCTGCGGCCACGACGTGCACACCACGGTGCTGCTCGGGGTCGGGCTGGCGCTGGCCCAGCTGGAGCAGCAGGGCGGCATCGGCGGCCGGGTCCGGCTGATCTTCCAGCCGGCCGAGGAGTCGATCAACTCGGGCGCCCCGGAGATGATCTCGGCGGGCGCGCTGAAGGACGTCGCGGCGATCTACGCGCTGCACTGCGCGCCGCAGCTGCCGGTCGGCATCGTGGGCGTGCGCTCCGGCGCCATCACGGCGGCCTGCGACGCCGTCGAGGTGCGCCTCAGCGGCAAGGGCGGGCACACCGCCCGCCCGCACCTGACCGCCGACCTGGTGTACGCCCTGGGACGGGTGGTGACCGAGGTGCCCGCGTTGCTGGGCCGCCGGGTCGACCCCCGGGCCGGGCTGTCCATGGTCTTCGGCGCGATCCACGCGGGCGAGGCCTCGAACGCGATCCCGAGCGAGGGCAGCGCCAAGGGCACCATCCGGGTGCTCAACCGCGACGCCTGGCGGGAGGCCCCCGACCTGGTCACCCAGCTGATCAAGGACGTGGTGGACGGCACCGGCGCCAAGGCCGACGTGCGCTACACGCGCGGCGTGCCGCCGGTGATCAACGACCGGATGGCGTCGGCGGTCATCGCCGGCGCGGCCGGCGCGGCGCTGGGCGCCGAGCGCGTGGTCGAGGCCGAGATCAGCATGGGCGGCGAGGACTTCGCGTTCTACCTGGAGCACGTGCCCGGCGCCATGATCCGGCTGGGCACCGGCATCCCCGGCGGCGCTCCCGGCATGGACATCCACCAGTCCGCGTTCGACATCGACGAGCGTGCCATCGGGTACGGCGTCCGCACCATGGTCCACACGGCCCTGGCCGCCCTGGCGTCCCCCTCCTTCTGACCCCGCCTCACCTACGACGGAGCTCCCGCCCGCGCCGTGCGAACGGCGCGAACGGGAGCTCTGACGTGTGACGGGTCAGTCCGCCGCGGGCGGGGCCGGCGGAGCGGTGGGAGCCGGCGCCGCCAGGGCGGGGCGACGGCGGCGGCGCAGGGCGATGACCAGGGCCACCGGGATCGCCAGCGCGATGAGGAACGGCAGCAGGAAGCCCAGGACGGCCAGCGCCACCTGGACCGTGCCCACGAACGCGTCCCAGCCGGCCTCCAGGCCGCCCAGGAAACCCGGGGCGGGCTCCTTCTCGGGCTCGGGCAGCGGGGTGTGCGGGCCGATCAGCGACACGCTGATGGTCGACAGCGCGACCAGGTCGTCCAGGCTCGCCTTCTTGCGCTCCAGCGAGGCCAGCTCGGCCTGCCGCTGGTTCAGCTCACGCTCCAGCAGCACCACCTCGCTGAGCTGCTTGGCCTGCGTGAACATCCGGCGCACCGACTCCACGCTGGCCCGCTGGGCGGCGATGCGGGTGTCCAGGTCGACGACCGCCTCGGTCACGTCCTCGGTGTTCGAGCCGCGGCTGACCTCCTCGCCCAGCTTCGCGATCTGCTCCAGCACCCCGTGGAACTGCTTGGCCGGCACGCGTACGGTGATCGACGCCTGCGACTCGGTCGGGTCCACGACGCGCTTCTCCGCGCCGATGTGCCCGCCCGCGGTGTTGACCAGGCCGGTCAGCCGGTCGGCGGCGGCGGGCACGTCGTCCACGCGCACGGTCAGCTCGCCGCGGTAGATCAGCGACCGGCCGGTGACCGGGCCGCCCGTGGCGCCGACCCCTTCCGGGGCGACGGCGCCGTCGCTCCCGGCCTTGTTCTGCTCGCCGAGCGCGGCGGTGTCGCGGTCCATGTCGGCGGCGTTGCCCGGCTTGGCCGCGCCCGCGGTGGGCGCTCCGGACTCGTCCGACGCCGAGCAACCCGCCAGCAGCAGCAGGCCGGTCAGTGCGGCCGCGAGGATCGTCTTCTTCATGCCTTTCCGGACGTGGCTCATGACACCTCAGGTTCCGGCAGACTGGTCACGGAAGGACGACATTCGGGCCACGAAATCGAGCGACGTGGAAAGGCGGCCACCGATGCGGGTGACGAAGTACTCCCACTCGTGCCTCAGGATCGAGCACGACGACGCGGTCGTGGTCATCGACCCGGGAGTGTGGAGCGAATCGGAGCGCGCCCTGGACGGGGCCGACGCGGTGCTGCTCACCCACGAGCACGCCGACCACGTGGACGCCGACCGGCTGGCCGACGCCCTGTCCAAGCGGTCGTCGATCCAGATCTACGCCCACCCGGACGTGGTGGACAAGTTCTCCGCGCAGTGGGAGGGCGCCGCCGTCCCGGTGACCTCCGGCCACGCCTTCACCGCCGCCAACCTGCTGGTACGCGCGTACGGCGGGCTGCACGCCGTGATCCACCCGGAGATCCCGCAGGTGGCGAACCTGGGCTTCCTGGTCAACGAGTCGCTCTACCACCCCGGGGACTCGTTCGACGTGCCCGAGGGCGCGCAGGTCGAGACGCTGTTCGTGCCGATCTCCGGACCGTGGCTCAAGCTCGCCGAGTCGATCGACTTCGTGCGGGCGGTCAAGCCGCGCCGGGCGTACGCCATGCACGACTGCCTGTTCAACGAGCAGGGCCTGGCGCTCACCGACGCGCACATGACCGCGCGCTCGGGCGCCGAGTACGCGCGCCTGGCCGCCGGGACCACCGTGGAGGCCTAGCCCCGCCCGTCCCAGGTCATCAGGTTCGCGAACAGGTCGGCCTGCTCCGCCGCGTCGTCGAGCGCGTGGTGCGTGTGCGGCCGGGTGGACAGCAGGTGCCTCGGCATCGCCCGCTTGTGCGCCCGGCCGAACGGCACCGCCGCCTTCACCGCGTACGCCGTCTTCATGTCCAGGCAGCCGGAGTGCCCGAACACGCTCGCCCCGGTGAAGCGGATCAGGTACCAGTACACGAACATCCAGTCGAAGCTCGCCGGGTACGCCGTGAACACCGGCCGCGCGTCACCCGCGGTCTCGGTCACCCACCTGCCGAACTCGCGCATCGCCACCGCGGGCTCGGCGCCCTCCCGGACCAGCGCGTCCCGGTCCAGCCCGGACACCGCCAGCGCGGCCGGCACGAAGTCGTCGCTGATCGGCCGCAGCTCGCGGTAGAACGTCGCCGGCCGCGGCCCCGCCGGGGTGAACGACCCCGCCATCGTCCCGGCGACCACCGCCCCGAAGCTGAGCATCGAGTACGGCCCCGGGATCGGCCCGTCCGCCTCGACGTCGACCGAGAAGTACATGTCCGCGCGCACCGCGCACCGCCCTTCGAGTCCGCTGCCTGGCCCGTCAGGGCGCGGGGCAAGCCTAGGGGTCGTCCGGTCCGGATCGCACGCTCATTCCGGGGGCTGCCACGGCGTGTGCGGCACGGCACAATCCACATGTGACACCCCCGTTGACGGCGACCGCCACGCAGACCGCGGCGATGGCGGCGGCCGCGGTGAACCGGCTCGGCGGCGCGTTCCTCGAATGCCCCCGCACCCTGCGCCGTGCCCGCGAGCTCGGCCTCACCGGCTGGGCCTGCTACGTGGCCGGTCGCGGCGGGGCGCTGGGCGACGTACGCCCCGACACGGTCGCCGCGGCGCTCGGCCTGATCGCGCCCGAGGCGGTGCGCGACGGCTGGGACGCGGCCCGCCGCGCCCTGTCGCCCCGTGAGGTCGCCGCGCACATGCTGGCCGAGTGCTGCCGTTGGGGCACCGAGCACCTGGAGAACGCGCCCCGCGTGGACCGGCTGGTCGAGCTGGCCGAGAAGGCGGTGCTCGCCGCCGACGGCTCCGGCCTGCCGCTGTTCTCCGCCTGGCGGGCGATGCCGGTGCCCGGCGACGGCCCCGGCGCCCGCGCCGCCGTCGCGCTGCACCTGCTGCGTGAGCACCGGGCCGGGGCGCTGCTGCTCGGGGTGCGGGCCTGCGGGCTGAGCCCGGTGCAGGCGCTGGTCGCCGGGCCGGAGGGGGAGGCGGCCGCGGTCGCGTTCGGCTGGCAGCCGCCGTACCCTCCGGTCGCCCCGCTGCTGCGCCGCCGGGCCTGGGCCGACGCGGTCGCCGACCGGATCGGCGGCCAGGCCGTCCAGAACTTCACCCCCACCGAGCGCGGCGAACTGGTCACCCTCCTCAAGGACACCGCTCGCACCGTCCTCCCCCGCCGCCCCTGACCCCGTTTTTCAATAGACGTTGGCCTATCTGGATGAAGTCGATCTCGAAAAGTTCATCCAGATAGGCCAACGTCTATGCAAAGCGGGGCGCGGCGGGGTGCGGCGGGGCGCGGGGCGGCGGGGCGCGGCGGGGCGATGGGGCGGTGTGGCGGTCGGTGGTGGGTTGGGGGTGGTGGGGGTAAATGGGCTGCCGATCGCGGGGCGGGTTGTCAGGATGGCGGCGTGACGAGTGATGAGCTGCCGGAGGGATGGTCGTTCCGGGCGACCACCGGCGAGGACGCGGACGTCCTGCTGGCGCTGGTGCATGCCAGTGACATGAGCGCGGTCGGGTTCGCCGACTTCGCCCCGGAGGACGTGGCCGAGGCGCTGGCGGGGCCGTACAGCGAGGTCGCGGTGGACGCCACGGGCGCCATCGCGGGCTGGACCTGGGTGGACAACGGCTCAGACGGGCCGCGTGACTTCGTCGAGGTGTACGTGCACCCGGAGGGTGGCCGGCCCGCGATGCGGCCGCTGCTGGCCCGGGTGCTGGCGGTGACGGAGCGCCGGGCCCGGGAGCGGGGCGGCGAGGGCACGGTGCGCGCGGGGGCGATCCCGGCCGAGCTGCCGTGGATCGCGTCGCTGACCGACCAGGGCTTCACGTTCGTGAAGCAGTACGCCCGGATGCAGCTCGACCTGCCCGCCCCGGCGGTCGAGCCGGTGCCGGACGTGGTCGTGCGGGCGGCGGGCGAGGACGACATGCCGGAGTTCTTCCGGGTGCTCGACACCGCGTTCCGGGACACGCCCGACTACCAGCCGACTGGCTACGAGCGGTGGCGCGAGCGCTTCCTGGACGGGCACCGGGTGCGGCTGGACGAGTGGTTCGTCGCCGAGGTGGACGGGGTCGTGGCGGGCATCCTGCAGTCCTCGGAGCAGAGCGACGTGCAGGGTGAGGGCTGGGTGAAGCACCTCGCGGTGCTGCCCGAGTTCCGCAAGCGCGGGGTGGGCCGGGCGCTGCTGGCCGCCGCGTTCGCCCGCTACCTGGCCAACGGCCGGGTTTCGGCGGGGCTGGGCGTCGACCTGACCAACCCGACCGAGGCGATCAAGCTGTACACGGGCGTGGGGATGCGCCCGGCGTACCAGGCGAACATCTACGAGCGGCCGGCGCTGCGCTAGGGCCGCACCGTGCGGGTGGGGCGGGCGCGCAGTTCGGCGACGTAGTCGTCGGGCGCTCCCGCCTTCTCCGCCGCGTTCGCGATCTCGGAGAGGTACCACGCGGTGGGCAGGCCGCCCTCGTACCCGTGGAAGACGTACACCCAGGCCAGCACGGTGCCGTCGAGTGTGGCGACGCGCAGGTGCAGCTTGGTGTAGGTGCCCGCGTTGGCGCCCTCGACCTCGTCGAGCGCGGCCTCGTCCCACGGGTGCACGTCGTAGAGCGCGACGAAGACCCGGTCGCCGGGGGACTCGACGATCGTGGTGACCGCGCCCTCCCAGCCGACCTCGTCCTCGCCCGCGAAGGTCAGCCGCCAGTCTTCGAGCCAGCCGGTCCCGACCATGGGCGAGTGCGGACAGTATGCCCGCATGCGGGCAGGGTCCAGGTTCGAGCCGTACGCTGCGTAATGACGCACGGCGATGACGATAGCCGCCCGGACCGCTTGCTGAGAATACGCCCGTGCGTGTCGGACCACTCGGTGTCTTTCCGGGCACGCGCGGTGAGCGTGACGGCGCTCGCATCCGAGGCTTCGCGACTTGCCCCGTAGGGAAGAATGACACCGTGAGCCGGATTGTGATCATCGGTGGCGGACCCGCCGGATACGAGGCGGCGCTCGTCGCCGCGCAGCTCGACGCGGACGTCACGGTCGTGGAGGCCGACGGCGCCGGCGGCGCCTGCGTGCTGCACGACTGCGTCCCGTCCAAGACCTTCATCGCCAGCTCGGACGTGGTGACCAACTACCGCGACACCGACGAGTTCGGTATCCACTCCGACGGACTCGCCATCACGGTGGACGCGGCGGCGGTGCACGCCCGGGTGAAGCGGCTGGCGCTGGCGCAGTCGGGCGACATCCACGCCAAGCTGGTCAAGGCCGGGGTGACCCTGGTCAAGGGCACGGCCCGGCTGGGCGAGGACACCCTCGGCCACACCCACCGGGTGCGCGTGCGGCCCGGCGACGGCGACGGCGAGTACGCGATCGACGCCGGCACGGTCCTCATCGCGACCGGCGCCACGCCCCGGCGGCTGCCCACCGCGGTGCCGGACGGCGAGCGCATCCTGACCTGGCGCCAGGTGTACGACCTGCCCAAGCTCCCCGAGCACCTGATCGTGATCGGTTCCGGCGTGACCGGCGCCGAGTTCGCCTCGTCGTACCTCGCGATGGGCGTGCCGGTGACGCTGGTCTCGTCCCGGGACCGGGTCATGCCGCACGAGGACGCCGACGCCGCGATGGCGATCGAGCGGGTGTTCCGGGCCCGCGGCATGACGATCCTGAACAACTCCCGCGCCGACGCGGTCAAGCGGGTCGGCGACGGCGTCGAGGTCACCCTGTCCGACGGGCGGACGGTCACCGGCTCGCACGCGCTGATGGCGGTCGGCTCCATCCCGAACACCGCCGACCTGGGCCTGACCGAGTACGGCGTCGCGGTCGGCCCCGGCGGCTACGTCACCGTTGACCGCGTGTCGCGTACCAACGTGCCGGGCGTCTATGCCGCCGGGGACTGCACCGGCGTGCTGCCCCTGGCCAGCGTCGCGGCCATGCAGGGCCGGATCGCGATGTGGCACGCGCTGGGCGAGGCGGTCGCGCCGCTGCGGCTGCGCACCGTCGCCGCGAACGTGTTCACCGATCCGGAGCTGGCCACCGTCGGCGTGTCGCAGGACGACGTGGACAGCGGCAAGGTGCCCGCCCGTCAGGTGATGCTGCCGCTGGCCGGCAACGCGCGGGCCAAGATGGCCGGGCTCGACGACGGCTTCGTCAAGCTGTTCTGCCGCCCGGCCAGCGGCATCGTGGTCGGCGGCGTGGTCGTCGCGCCGCGCGCCAGCGAGCTGATCATGCCGATCACCATGGCGGTCGAGAACCACATGACGGTCAACCAGCTCGCCCACACCATCACCATCTACCCGTCGCTGACCGGCAGCCTCGCCGAGGCCGCCCGCCAGCTGATGCAGCACGAGCTGGAGTAGTTCGCGGGTTGGCGATGATCGCCATCCCGTGTCAGAAAGCGCGGTCAGACCGCAGTTTTCGACACGGGATCGCGATCACCACCGGGGCCGGGAGAGGCGGCCGTCCCTCCACATGGGATGGCCGTCCCACATCTCACATCGTTTACGCAATCGCAACGCGGTCCGCGTAGCGTCGGGACATGGCGGACCTTTTCGAGGACTACCCGCTCGGTCCCGGCTGGGACGAGATGTTCGGCACGCCGGGCCTGCCCCGCCCGACCTACGAGGCGCTGCACGCGACGCTGCGCCCGCTGGCCGGCGGCGAGCTGCGGATCCGCGCCGACGTGCTGGCCAGAGCCTTCCTCGACCAGGGCATCACCTTCGCGCTCAAGGGCGTCGAGCGGCCGTTCCCGCTGGACATCGTGCCCCGCATCATCGCCGCGGACCAGTGGCGCCACGTCGAGGCCGGGGTCGCGCAGCGGGTGCGGGCCCTGGAGGCGTTCCTGGCCGACGTGTACGGCGAGGGCAACGTGCTCGCCGACGGGATCGTGCCCCGGCGCATCATCGTGACCAGCGCCCACTTCCACCGCGAGGCGGCCGGGATCGTGCCGCCGAACGGGGTGCGCGTGCACGTCGCCGGGGTCGACCTGATCCGCGACGAGGCCGGCGAGTTCCGCGTGCTGGAGGACAACGTGCGCACCCCGTCCGGGGTGAGCTACGTGATGGAGAACCGGCGCGCCATGGCGCACGTGCTGCCCGAGGTGTTCACGGCGACCCGGGTGCGGCCGGTGGAGTCCTATCCGACGCTGCTGCTGCAGGCGCTGCGGGCCGCCGCACCGGCCGGTGTGGACGATCCGACCGTGGTGGTGCTCACCCCCGGCGTGCACAACTCGGCGTACTTCGAGCACGCGCTGCTGGCCCGGGAGATGGGCGTGGAGCTGGTGGAGGGCCGCGACCTGGTGTGCGCGGGCAACGAGGTGGCCATGCGCACCACCGCGGGCGAGCAGCGGGTCGACGTCATCTACCGGCGCATCGACGACGAGTTCCTCGACCCCGTCCACTTCCGCGCCGACTCGATGCTGGGCTGCGCGGGCCTGCTCAACGCGGCCCGCGCGGGCAACGTGACGCTGGCCAACGCGGTCGGCAACGGCGTCGCCGACGACAAGCTGCTCTACACGTACGTGCCCGATCTGATCCGGTACTACCTCGGCGAGGAGCCCCTGCTGACCAATGTGGAGACCTACCGCCTCGACGACCCGGACGTGCGCACCCACGTGCTCGGCCGGCTCGACGAGCTGGTGCTCAAACCCGTGGACGGCTCCGGCGGCGCGGGCATCGTCATCGGCTCGCAGGCCACCGAGGAGCAGCTGGAGCACGTACGCCAGCGCATCATGCTCGACCCGCGCGGCTGGATCGCGCAGCGCGAGGTGAAGCTGTCGATGGTGCCCACCCTGATCGAGGACCGGCTCCGCCCCCGGCACGTGGACCTGCGGCCGTTCGCGGTCAACGACGGCAACCAGGTGCGGGTGCTGCCGGGCGGGCTGACCCGGGTGGCGCTGCCCGAGGGCGCGCTGGTGGTCAACTCCAGCCAGGGCGGCGGCTCCAAGGACACCTGGGTGCTGACCGAGCCGGGCGCACCGTTCGAGGACTGGCAGGACCCAGGCTCCTGGGACGGCCCCGAGCAGGTCGCCGCGATCCCGTCACCGCGCCGCCCCGACCCGGGGCCGGGCCAGTCCGGCAACAACCAGCAGCAGCAGCAACAGCAGCAGCAGGCACGAGCAGCGAGGAGGGCGGCATGCTGAGCCGGATCGCCGAGTCCCTCTACTGGATCGGCCGGTACGTCGAGCGCGCCGAGGACACCGCGCGCATCCTCGACGTGCACCTGCACCGGATGCTGCAGGACCCGTGGACCGACGAGGAGCAGGCCTGCCGGTCGCTGCTCGGCGTGATGGGGCTGCCCGTCGGCGGGGAGGGCGCCAGCCTGCCCGGCGTCGTCGAGCGCCTCGGCCTCGACCTGACCAGCACCAGCTCGGTGCTCGGCGCGCTGGCCGCCGCCCGCGAGAACGCGCGCGGCGCCCGCGAGACGGTCAGCGCCGAGATGTGGGAGTGCCTCAACACCACCTGGCTGGGCCTGGCCGGGTCGCGCCGCCGCATCGAGGAGGGCGGCGTGCACCGGTTCTTCACCTGGGTGCGCGAGCGCTGCTCGGTGCTGGCCGGGCTCGCCGACGCGACCATGAGCCGCGACGAGGGCTGGCTGTTCCTGGTGCTCGGCCGCAGCGTGGAGCGGGTCGACATGACCGCCCGGCTGCTGTCCACGCACTCCCGGGCCGGTGGCAGCATCCCGAGCTGGCTGACCCTGCTGCGCTCGTGCGGGGCGTGGGAGACCTACCTGCGCACCTACCGCGGGTCGCTCAGCGACCGGCACGCCGCGGAGTTCCTGCTGCTCGACCGGCTCTTCCCCCGGTCGATCCTGGCCGCGCTGGTCACCGCCGAGTCGTGCCTGGCCGAGCTGGAGCCGGCGCTGGGCGCCGGACGCTCCGGGCGCGTCGGCGTCGGCACCGACGCGCAGCGCATCCTCGGCCGCGCCCGCACCGACCTGGCGTACCGCGCCTCCGACGAGCTGCTGGCCGACCTCGGCCCGGTGCTGTCCGGCCTGGAGCGCACCTGCTCCCAGGTCAACGACGCGATCTCGGCCCGCTACTTCCGCCAGACCGCCGCCGTCCACTGGCAGGCCGGAGCCGTGGCATGACCCCCGGCCCGGCCGCTTCGGCGCCGCAACTCTCGAAGAGTCGCGGCCTTGAGGGTGCGCCGAAGGCGCGTGTCTTTCAGAGTTGCGCCAGGTGGGCGGTCCGCCCGGGCGGGGAGGAGCGGGTATGAGTGTCGCGGGGCCGGGGTGGCGGCTGCAGATCCGGCATCGGACGGGGTTCCAGTACGGCGGGCCGGTGGCGTCGTCGTACAACGAGGCGCGGATGTCGCCGAGCACGGAGGCGCGGCAGACCGTGCTCGACGACCGGATCACCGTCTGGCCGGCCGCGCGCACCCACCGCTACGCCGACTACTGGGGCACCACGGTGACCTCGTTCGACGTGCAGGTGCCGCACGAGGTGCTGGAGGTGGTCGCCGACAGCACGGTGGAGACCTCCGGCCCGTGCGCGCTGCGCCCCGACGGGCCCGGCTGGGCCGAGCTGGCCGAGCCGGACGTCGTCGACCGGTGGCAGGAGCTGCTGCTGCCGACCCCGCGTACGGCGCTCGACGAGGAGCTGGGCGAGCTGGCCGCGGCGCTGCGGGCCGGGCACTCCCGGCCGGACGAGGCGGCGCTGGCCGTGTTCGAGCTGGTGCGCCGCGAGGTGAGCTACACACCGGGGGCGACCGGGGTGCTCACCGACGCGGTGCAGGTGTGGCGGCAGAAGCAGGGCGTCTGCCAGGACCTGTCCCACCTGTCGGTGGCGCTGCTGCGCGCCATGGGCCTGCCCGCCCGGTACGTCTCGGGCTACCTGCACCCGACCCCGAACGCGCCGCTCGGCAAGCCGGTGACGGGGGAGAGCCACGCCTGGGTGGAGTGGTGGTCGGGGGACTGGCGCGCGTACGACCCGACGAACGGCGTACCGGTCGGGGAGCGGCACGTGGTGGTGGGCCGCGGCCGCGACTACGGCGACGTGCCCCCGCTCAAGGGCGTCTACGCGGGCCCGTCCAACACCGGCCAGTCCGTCGAGGTCACCCTGACCCGCATCCGCTGAACCTGCCGGTCGGCCACGGGCGGGCGCGTCGATGGGTGAAGATGGCCTCATGCGGTTCCTGTCCGGTGCGCAGCCCGCGCACGACCTGACGTACAACGACGTGTTCATGGCGCCGAGCCGGTCCGAGGTCGGCTCACGCATGGAGGTCGACCTGTCCACCGTCGACGGGACCGGGTGCACCATCCCGATCGTCGTGGCCAACATGACCGCGATCGCCGGCCGCCGGATGGCGGAGACCGTGGCCCGCCGCGGCGGCCTCGCGGTGATCCCGCAGGACATCCCGGGCGCGGTGGTGACCGACGTGATCGGGTGGGTGAAGCAGCGGCACCTGGTGCACGACACCCCGATCACGCTGCGCCCGCACGACACCGTGGGCGACGCGATCCACCTGCTGCCCAAACGAGCGCACGGGGCGGTGATCGTGGTGGACGAGCAGGGCCGCCCGGTCGGCCTGGTCGCCGAGTCGGACACCATGGGCGTGGACCGGTTCTCCCAGCTGCGCGACGTGATGTCGACCGAGCTGCTCACGGTGCCGTCGACGGCCAGCCCGCGGGAGGCGTTCGACATCCTGACCCAGGGGCGGCGCAAGGTCGCCCCGGTGGTGGACCACGAGGGGCGGCTGGCCGGGATCACCACCCGGCAGGGTGCCCTGCGGGCGACGCTGTACAAGCCTGCGCTGGACGAGAAGGGGCGGCTGCGGGTGGCGGCCGCGATCGGCATCAACGGCGACGTCGCCGGCAAGGCCGCCGAGCTGCTGGAGGGCGGGGTGGACGTGCTGGTGGTGGACACCGCGCACGGCCACCAGGAACGCATGATCAATGCGCTGCGCGCGGTGCGTTCCGTCGATCCCGCGGTCCCCGTGGTGGCGGGCAACGTGGTCACGGCCGAGGGGGTACGCGATCTCGTCGCCGCGGGCGCCGACGTCATCAAGGTCGGCGTGGGCCCCGGCGCGATGTGCACGACGCGGATGATGACCGGCGTCGGCCGTCCCCAGTTCTCCGCCGTGCTCGAATGCGCCGCCGCAGCCCGCGAGCTGGGCAAGCACGTGTGGGCCGACGGCGGCGTGCGCCACCCGCGCGACGTGGCCCTGGCCCTGGCGGCCGGCGCGGCGAACGTGATGATCGGCTCCTGGATGGCGGGGACGTACGAGTCCCCGGGCGACCTCTACACCGACCCCGACGGCCGCCGCTACAAGGAGAACTTCGGCATGGCCTCGGCGCGGGCGGTGAGCGCCCGCACGGCCGACGACTCGGCGTTCGACCGGGCCCGCAAGGCCGTCTTCGAGGAGGGCATCTCCACGGCCAAGATGTACCTCGACCCGGCCCGCCCCGGCGTCGAGGACGTCCTCGACGAGATCGTGGCCGGCGTCCGCAGCGCCTGCACGTACGCGGGGGCGATGAACCTGGAGGAGTTCCACGCCCGCGCCCTCATCGGCGTCCAGTCCACCGCCGGCTACACCGAAGGCATGCCCCTACCCACCTCCTGGTGAGCGGCCCCTGGATCACTCGACTTGCCTGGCACATGGGCGTATGAGTCCGCAAGATACGCACAGGTGCCAGGCAAGTCGGACGATCTTCGGGTTACTTGATCTCGCAGAGGGTGGTGCCGGACTGGACGACCTCGCCGACGGTGGCGGACAGGCCGGTGATCACGCCGGCCTTGTGCGCGGTGAGGGGCTGCTCCATCTTCATGGCCTCCAGGACCACGACGGTGTCGCCCTCGGCCACGGTGTCGCCGTCGGCGACCGCGAGCTTGACGATGGTGCCCTGCATCGGGGCGGTCAGCGCGTCCCCGCCGGCCGCGACGCCGGCGCCGCGCTTGCCGGCGGCCCGCTTGGCGGGACGGCCCGCGGCGGGCGCGGCGGGCGTGCCCCCGCCGAAGGACGCGGGCAGGGAGACCTCCAGGCGCTTGCCGCCGACCTCGACCACGACGGTCTGCCGCTCACCCTCGGCCTCCGCCACGGCGCCCTGGCCGTACGGTGGCACGGTGTTGTCCCACTCCGTCTCGATCCAGCGCGTGTGGACGGTGAACTCGACGAACGCGGGGTCGCGCACGATGGCGCGGTGGAACGGCAGCGCGGTGGCCATGCCCTCGACGGCCATCTCGTCCAGGGCGCGGCGGGCGCGTTCGAGGGCCTCGGTGCGGGTCTCGCCGGTGATGATCACCTTGGCGAGCAGCGAGTCGAAGTTGCCGCTGATGACGCTGCCGGTGTCGAAGCCGGTGTCCACGCGTACGCCCGGACCTGCCGGAAGGTGCATCTTGGTGATGGCGCCCGGCGCGGGCAGGAAGTTGCGGCCCGGGTCCTCGCCGTTGATGCGGAACTCGATGGAGTGGCCGCGCGGGGCCGGGTCGGCGTCGAAGCGGAGCTTGTCGCCCGCGGCGATGCGGAACTGCTCGCGGACCAGGTCGATGCCGGAGGTCTCCTCGGTGACCGGGTGCTCGACCTGCAGCCGCGTGTTCACTTCGAGGAAGGAGATGGTGCCGTCGACGCCGACGAGGTATTCGACGGTGCCCGCGCCGTGGTAGCCGGCCTCACGGCAGATCGCCTTGGCGGAGTCGTGGATGGCGGCGCGCTGGGCGTCGGTCAGGAACGGCGCGGGGGCCTCCTCGACCAGCTTCTGGTGGCGGCGCTGCAGCGAGCAGTCGCGGGTGCCGACGACGATGACGTTGCCGTGCTGGTCGGCGAGCACCTGCGCCTCGACGTGGCGGGGCTTGTCGAGGTAGCGCTCGACGAAGCACTCGCCCCGGCCGAACGCGGCGACGGCCTCGCGGGTGGCCGAGTCGAACAGGTCGGGGATCTCCTCCAGCGTGCGGGCGACTTTGAGGCCGCGGCCGCCGCCGCCGAACGCCGCCTTGATGGCGACGGGCAGACCGTTCTCCCGCGCGAACGCGACGATCTCGTCGGCGTTCTGCACCGGGTCGGGGGTGCCGGGCACCAGTGGCGCGCCGGCGCGCTGCGCGATGTGCCGGGCGGTGACCTTGTCGCCGAGGTCGCGGATGGCCTGCGGGGTGGGCCCGATCCAGGTGAGCCCGGCGTCCATGACGGCCTGGGCGAAGTCGGCGTTCTCGGAGAGGAAGCCGTAGCCGGGGTGCACCGCGTCGGCGCCAGAGCGCTGCGCGACGTCGATCAGCTTGTCGATGCGCAGGTAGGTGTCGGCGCTGGTCTCGCCGCCCAGGGCGTACGCCTCGTCGGCGATGGTGACGTGCAGGGCGTCGCGGTCGCCGTCGGCGTAGACGGCGACGCTGGCCAGGCCCGCGTCACGGCACGCGCGGGCGACGCGTACGGCGATCTCGCCACGGTTCGCGATCAACACTTTGGACAGCATCGTCATCATCGTCCTCCCCGAACGGGCCTGCGCGGAGTCTATCGGTGGAGTTGATCATTAACGAGCACTCAGGACCGATGTGACCTGTGTCATGAACGCTCGTTCAGATCACTTGGCGCGGCCCCCGTATACCCCGGATGGCCGACCCCGCCGCACACTCTTATCCGTGTCGACGACCCGAATGATGATCCTCGGTGTGGTGCGGATGTTGCAGCCGGTGCACGGCTACGACGTGCGCCGGGAGCTGCTCAGCTGGCACGCGGACAGGTGGGCCAACGTGCAGCCCGGCTCGGTGTACCACGCGCTGAAGAAGCTCGCCGACGAGGGCGCGCTGCGGGAGGTCGGCAGCGAGCAGGTGGGCGGCCGCCCGGCGCGGACGCGCTACGAGATGACGGAGAAGGGTGCCGACCAGTTCCGGGACCTGCTCACCGCGGCGCTGTGGGAGCAGCACGCGGTGGAGGACCCGTTCCTGGCCGGGTTCTCGCTGATGACCGAGCTGCCCCGGGAGGAGGTCGCGGCGGCGCTGCGGCACCGGGCGCGCCAGCTGCGCACCGAGAACGAGGGGGCGCGGGCGGCGATCGAGTCGGGCTGGGCAGTGCCGGACAACAAGCCGACGCACGTGCGCTGGATGCTGGAGCTGGGCATCGCCCGCAGTGAGGGCGAGATCGTCTGGTGCGAGCGGGTCGCGGCGCAGATCGAGGCGGGCGAGCCGTACTTCTCCGAGGGGCTGCTGGCCCGCTGGCGCGACGCGCAGACCGGAGTCCGCAACCGATTAATCAAACTTGACTAACGTCGGACCCCGGTCCTACGCTCCTCACGTTTCCCCCGACTTTGGAGCGCAAATGATCATCGAGACCTCCGGGCTGCGGAAGTCCTTCCGCTCCCGTGCCGGTCGCGAGACCAAGACCGTGGAGGCGGTGCGCGGCGTCGACCTGAGCGTCGCCGAGGGCGAGATCTTCGGCTTCCTCGGCCCGAACGGCGCCGGCAAGACCACCACCCTGCGGATGCTCGCGACCCTGCTGGAGCCCGACGGCGGCACCGCCGTCATCGCCGGCGCCGACCTGCGCAAGAACCCGGGCGAGGTGCGCCGCCGCATCGGCTACGTCGCCCAGGGCGGCAGCACCTGGGACGACTCCACCGGCCGCGAGGAGCTGGTGCTGCACGCCCGGATGTACGGCATCGGCAAGGCCGACGCCCAGCGGCGCGCCGCCGCGGCGCTGGAGACCTTCGAGCTCGCCGAGTACGCCGACCGCCGCTGCAAGACCTACTCGGGCGGCCAGCGCCGCCGGGTCGACATCGCGCTCGGCATCATCCACTCGCCGAAGATCGTCTTCCTGGACGAGCCCACCACCGGCCTGGACCCGCAGTCCCGCGCCCACATGTGGGGCGAGGTCCGCAAGCTGCGCGAGATGGGCATGACCGTCTTCCTCACCACGCACTACCTGGACGAGGCCGACGCGCTCTGCGACCGGCTCGCGATCATGGACCACGGCGAGATCGTCGCCGAGGGCACGCCCGCCGACCTCAAGCAGGAGGTGCTCGGCGACGTCGTGTCGGTCAACGTGCGGGGCGAGGTGGCCAAGGCCGCCGACCTGTTCGACAACGCCGAGTACGTGCGCAAGCTGGAGACCACCGAGCAGGCGCTGCGGCTGTACGTCGAGGACGGCGCGAGCGCCATCCCGCACGTGCTGCGCACCCTGGACGCCGACGGCGTGGTCATCGACGGCATCGAGCTGCACCGCCCCAGCCTCGACGACGTGTTCCTGGCCAAGACCGGCCGCAGCCTGAGGGAGAGCTGAGCAGTGAAGTTCCTTCGTGACACCTGGCTGGTCTTCCAGCGCCAGATGCAGCTGCTGCTGCGCAACCCGGTCTGGGTGATCGTCGGCATCATCCAGCCGATGTTCTTCCTGCTGCTGTTCGCCCCGCTGATGAAGAAGGCGCTCAGCGGCGGCGCCCCGATGACCGACGAGCAGGCGTACGGCATCTTCGTGCCCGGCATGCTGGTCATGGTCGCGCTGTTCAGCGCGTTCTCCGGGTTCGGCATCATCGCCGAGCTGCGGGCCGGCGTGATCGAGCGCAACCGGGTCACCCCGGTCAGCCGGGTCGCCCTGCTGCTCGGCCGGTCCCTGCGCGACGTGGTGCAGCTGCTGTTCCAGGCCGTGCTGGTGACGCTGCTGGCGGTGCCGTTCGGGCTGCGGGTCGGCATCGGCGACGCGCTGCTGGCGTACGTGCTCGTCGCGCTGATGACGCTGCTGCTGTCGTCGGCCGGCTACGCGCTGGGCCTGACCCTGCGCAGCGAGGACGCGATGGCGCCGGTGCTCAACACGGTCACCCAGCCGATCATGCTGCTGGCGGGCATCTTCCTGCCGCTGACGCTGGCGCCCGCGTGGCTGCAGAACGTGGCCAAGGGCAACCCGTTCAAGTGGGCCACCGACGGCGTGCGCGCGCTGTTCGCCGGGGACCCGGGCAACGACGCCGTCTGGCAGGCGCTGCTGGTGCTCACCCCGCTGACCGCGCTGACGCTGTTCATCGCGTCGCGGACGTTCGCGAAGAGCGTGCGTTAGCTCCGTCTCAACCCGAGGCCGGGGCACGGTAAGGAGCGTAGCTTCGTACAGTGCCCCGGCTTGTTCGCGATCTCCCCACCTGGCTCATCTACCTGCAGCTCGCGCTCTGGGGTTACTTCAACTACGGCTTCGGGCCGGTCGTCCCGCTGCTGCGCGACGAGCAGGGCACCTCCGCCGCCGTGGCCGGCCTGCACAGCACCGCCATCGCGGTGGGCGCGGTCGCCGGCGGCGCGCTCTACCCGATCCTGTCCCGGCGGTACGGCCGCGGCCCGGTGCTCTGGACCTGCCAGGCCGTCATCGCCGCCGGGGTGCTCGGGTTCGTGTTCCTGCCCGCGCCGTTCCCCGTCACCATCGCGCTCACCGCCCTGATCGCGACGGCGGGCATCGCCGCGATCGGCGGCATCGTGACCGCCCTCTCCGAGCACCACGGCCCCGCCGGGCCCGCCGCGATCAGCGAGGCCAACGCGGCCGCCTGCGCCGCCGGGCTGGTCGCCCCGCTGGTCATCGGCGCCACCATGCGGGCCGGGCTGGGCTGGCGGGCCGGCATGGGCCTGCTGGTCGTGCTGCTGGCCCTGGTGGCGCTCCTCGCAATGATCAAGAGGGTACGCATCCCGGCTGCCGCGCCCGTGCCCACGCCCGCGACGCCGCCTGGGCCCGCGACGCTGCCCGCGTCAGCCGACGGGGCCGAGCTGCTCGTCGGCGTGGCGGGGCCCGGCGGCGAGGTGTCGGCGCGCGATGCGGTGCCCGCCGTTCGCAGGCCGCTGCCGAAGGCGTACTGGCTGGCCTGGGGCATGATGACGGTCACCGGTGCGGTCGAGGTCGTGCTGTCGATGTGGGCCGCGTCCGTGCTGCGCGACCAGGTGGGGATGTCCGCCGGGGCGGCCACCGCGGTGATGTCGGCCGTCGTCGGCGGCATGTTCGCCGGCCGGCTGGCCGGGGCCCGGATCGCGCTGCGGCTGCCCGCCATCCCGCTCTACCTGGGCGCGCTGGCGCTCAGCCTGGCCGGGTTCGCCGTGTTCTGGAGCGCGGGCAGCGCCGCCGCCGCGGTGGCGGGACTGATCGTGGTCGGGCTCGGCAACGCCATGCACTACCCGGTGGCGATCTCGCTGGCCGTGGCCGCCGCGCCGGGTCAGGCCGACCGGGCCGCCGGGGTGGCGTCGTACTCGATGGCGGTCAGCTTCGGCGCGGGGCCGCTGCTGCTCGGCCTGGTCGCCGACCAGGTCGGCGCGCACACGGCGTTCCTGCTGATCCCGGTGCTGATCGGCGGCGCGGCGTACCTGGCCTGGCGCTTCGCCGGCGCCGCCCGCGTCTCGCACCCGGCCGCCGAGCCCGCGCCCGCCGCCGCGGCTGCCGGCGCCGCTTCCTAGCGACAGCTCCTGGCGACAACTCCCGGTCCCTGGCGACAACTTCTGGGTTGTCTCGACAACCCAGAAGTTGTCGGCCGCGCGGGACACACCTGCTCCCGGGGGATGGTCGCGGCGCGCGACCGCCGAGGTCGCCTTCGCGCGGCGCGAAGGGTCGGTCCGGGCGCCGGGAGATCGCTGTTTGCGGTCATAACCCGAGTTCAGCCTGCGGATCCTGACCGCAGGCGGCGATCATGACGCGTGGCCGCGCCGCCGGTCGGTGCGGTGGCGTCAGCGCTTGCGGGCGAGGGTGACGCCGTCGGAGAAGGGGAGCATCACCACGTCGACGCGGTCGTCGGCGGCGGCCTTGGCGTTGAACTTGATCAGCGAGGCGGTGGCGGCGTCCTTGGGCTTGTCGTCCAGGACGTGGCCGGACCACAGCACGTTGTCCACCACCACCATGCCGCCGGGGCGCATCCGGGGCACCAGGGCGTCCCAGTACTCCCCGTAGCTCTCCTTGTCGGCGTCGATGAAGGCCAGGTCGAGGTGCGGCTCGTCGGGGAGCGCGGCCAGGCCCTCGGCGGCGGGTCCGAGCCGCAACTCGATCCGGTCGTCCAGGCCGGCGCGCTGCCAGAAGCGCTGGGCGATGGCGGTGTACTCCGCGGAGATGTCGAAGCAGACCAGCCTGCCGCCCTCGGCCAGGCCCCGGCCGATGGCCAGGGACGACATGCCGGTGAAGGTGCCCACCTCGACCGCGTTGCGGGCGTTCACCAGGCGGGTGAGCATGGTCAGCAGGGCGGCGTACTCCGGCTCGATCTGCATCCGGGACGCCCCGCCGGTCGCGCGCAGCGTCTCGGCGACCAGGTCCCGCTCCAGGTCACCGGGCGGCGTGCCGTGCGTGACCACGTAATCGTGCAGCTCATCGGTCATCGTGATGAACGATCGACTCATGTTCTAGACCCTACGCCAGGGACCACGGTCAGCGCGGGCGCCAGAAGTCGGTGATCTGGAGGTCCAGCTCGGCCAGCAGCCGGCGCAGCACGGGCAGGGACAGGCCCACCACGTTGGTGTGGTCGCCCTCGATGCGCTCCACGAACGGGCCGCCCAGCCCGTCGATGGTGAACGCGCCGGCCACCCACAGCGGCTCGCCGGAGGCGACGTACGCCTCGATCTCGGCGTCGCTGAGGTCGGCGAAGTGCACCACGGTCGAGGCGACGTGCTCGGCCGCCCGGCCGCTGGGCAGCTCCACCAGGCAGTGCCCGGTGTGCAGCACGCCGCTGCGCCCGCGCATGGCCTGCCAGCGCTTGAGCGCGTCCTCGGGGTCGGCGGGCTTGCCGAGGATCTGGCCGTCGAAGGCGAGCACCGAGTCGCAGCCGAGCACCAGCGCCCGGTCCGGGGCCGCGGCGCTGTGGCGCAGGCGCTCGGCCACGGCGTGTGCCTTCATCCGGGCCAGCACGCCGCTGAGCGCCTCGGCGGTGGTGGCCTCGACCGCCTCCTCGTCCACACCGCTGACGATCACCTCGGCGTCGATGCCCGCGGCGTCGAGCAGGGTGCGCCGGGCGGGGCTCGCAGAGGCGAGGACGAGGGTCGGTCGAGCCGTCATGCTGGGCAGACTACCGCGCGGGCGGTTGGCCGCGGTTGCGGCGGCCACGGGCGACGCGGATGCCGACCAGCAGCGCCAGCAGGCCGAGCGCCACCACCACGCCGCCGATGACCAGCAGCAGCATGCCGAGGCGGCCGGAGTTGGCGTCGCGGTCGCTCTTGCGGGTCGGCTCGGTGGCGCCGGGCTCCGGCGTCTGCGCCGCACCGGCGCTCGGTGAGGGCTGGGCGGCCGGGGCGGTGAGCGCCGCCACCGGGTCGATCATGCCGAAGCCGTAGTCCGGGTCGCGGCCGGGCGTGCCCTTGTCGACGGCGGTGCGGATCATCCGCTCCAGCACCTCGTCGGCGGTGAGCTGCGGGTACTTCGACCAGACCAGGGCCGCCACGCCGGCCGTGATGGCCGTCGCGGGGCTGGTGCCGGTGCCGCGGCGGTACTGCGTACCCGCCGCTTTATTGATCTTGCTGGTGCTGGTGATGTCGACGCCCGGCGCGACCAGCTGGACCTCCGGGCCGCGGGTCGAGATCGCGGCGATGTTGCCCTGCTTGTCGACCGCGCCCACCGCGATCGCGCCCGGGTAGCGGCCGGGCGGGGCGACGTAGTGGTCCTCGGGCTGGTTGCCGGCGCCGGCGAAGACGAGCACGCCGGCGGCCTCGGCTCGGGCTACCGCCTGGATCGCGGTGGCCGAGTCGGCGGAGTGGGCGGACTGCGAGATCGAGATGATCTTGACGTTCCGCTTGACCGCCTCGTCGATGCCGATCGCGATGGCGTCGCCGCCGCCGTAGCCCTTCGCCGAGGAGATGCGGATCGGCAGCACCTTGGCCTTGGGCGCGATGCCGAGCACGCCGTCGCGCGCACCGGACCCGTGCCCGTGCGCCGCGATCAGGCCCGCCATGCCGGTGCCGTGGCCGTCCAGATCACCCCAGCCGTTGCCGTTGCCGCCGGTCACCGTGTCGAAGCCGACCAGCACGTTGCCGTTGAGGTCGGGGTGCTTGGCCTCGACGCCCGTGTCGATCACGGCGACGGTGACCCCCTCACCCTGGCTGATCGCGTGGGCCTCGGAGATCTTCAGGAAGGGCAGGTACCACTGGTCGTTGCGGTAGCGGTCGGCGTGGGCGGGGGAGCCCACGCCGACCCGGGCGAC